>CAIYIP010000247.1 GCA_903926285.1 uncultured Gammaproteobacteria bacterium | reverse complement strand
TAAAAAGTGTGACATTTGTGCCACAAACTCAATTCGATATTCCTGAGGCAGTTGAAGACGGTTTGAGTTTTGTGGAGAACGCAATTATCAAGGCGCGGCATGCGAGCAAGCTTACTGGCTTGCCAGCGATCGCCGATGATTCGGGTCTTGAAGTGGATGCGCTTGGCGGTGCACCGGGGATTTATTCAGCACGGTTTGCGCATATGTCTGGAGCGGGCAACAGCGATGACGCTGCCAACAATGCCTTGCTGCTCGAAAAGCTGCGTGACGAGCCGGATGCGCAGCGCACGGCGCGCTTTCAATGTGTTCTGGCGTTGATGCGTTTTCCGGATGATCCGATGCCGCTGATCTGCCAAGGGACATGGGAAGGTCGTATTCTGCATGTTCCTACTGGTAGCAATGGCTTTGGTTACGACCCGCTATTTTTTGTGCCGAGTCATAACTGTGCGTCGGCTGAACTTGCGCCGGCAATAAAGAACAGCATCAGTCATCGCGCGCAGGCGCTGCAGCAGTTGTTGCTGCGCTGGCCGTTTTGAGCATGGCAACTTCCCCAGTTACTCTGCCACCGCTCAGTCTCTACATTCATGTGCCCTGGTGTGTGCGCAAATGTCCGTATTGCGATTTTAATTCTCACCAGAAACAAGGCGAGCTGCCGGAAGCAGACTACATCGGGGCATTGCTGAAAGATCTGCAGCAGGATAGTGCATATATCCAGGGTCGTTCACTACATTCCATTTTTATTGGTGGTGGTACACCGAGTTTATTTGCCGCAGCGAGTTATGCAACTTTACTTGCTGGCATTCAAACTGTTGTGCCATTTGCCGACGATATTGAAATTACACTCGAAGCGAACCCCGGCACTTTCGAGCAGGAAAAATTTTCGGCGTACCGCCAGGCAGGCATCAATCGGCTTTCAATCGGCATCCAGAGTTTTAATGAAGCACACCTCAAGCAACTGGGTCGCATTCATGGCAGTGATGAAGCGCAACGTGCTGCAGCTATTGCGCACAAGGCCGGCTTTACCAATTTTAATCTTGATCTGATGTTTGGCCTGCCAGGCCAGACCACTGCGCAAGCTTGTACCGATCTGCAAACTGCAATCGCGTGTGCACCAACACACCTGTCGTGGTATCAGTTGACGATTGAGCCCAACACCGAATATTTCAGTCGGCCGCCCACGTTGCCACAGGATGATGCGATTGCCGAAATGCAGGAAGCCGGCATTGCTATGTTAGAGAGCCACGGCTTTGCACGTTATGAAATTTCGGCATACAGCAAGCCGCACAAACAGGCGCGCCACAATCTCAATTACTGGGATTTTGGGGATTACCTCGGCATTGGTGCGGGTGCACATGGCAAGATCACCAGCGCTGACACGGGCGCAATTATTCGCACACGCAAAACCCGCATGCCTGCACATTATCTTGATCCGGATCGTCAGTTCACTGCTGAAAATAGTACAGTCGCAAGCGAAGACCTGCCGCTGGAATTCATGATGAACGCATTGCGTCTCAATGCAGGTGTACCACTGCACTATTTTGCCGAACGCACAGGCCTGCCAGCGTCCTCATTACAGGCAAGCATTCACAAACTGCAGCAGCGCGGTTTGCTCGCCACTGATCCGCTACGTTTGCAGCCCACCGCGTTGGGCCTGTTGCACCTGAATGAACTCCTGCTGGAATTTATGTAGGCTTGCCCTGCCTTGGGCCTTCTATACCTTACCTTTCTCAGCACTTTCGTTGTTGAGATACCCGCCATGAATACCGGTGAGCGGCGCCTTGAGGGAGCCGCTCTCTTTACCGTCAGTATGAATCTTGTAGAACATAACAGTGCCGGGTGTATGGCCGACGCGTTCGGTATGGCCATGAAATTCGGCTGTCAGGAATTCCGGATTTGCCATCGCGATGCTTCACGAATACACCACGATGTCGCCTTCGTTCATGCTGGTCTTGTGCTCAAGGTGTGCGTTGGCGGCAACCGGAATCTTCATGGAGAAGGCCATGAGTCAGCACCATTTCAGCCCATCCCTTTCTGTAAAATAACCTGCAATGCCACGCCGTCATAATCAGTGTTGCAACCGCCGCCAGCCAATCCAGACAGAGGTCACGGAAAACGCCGCACCGATCATACATAGCAGGATTACGACTGCATCCCACACCGGGCGATGTTGAAACAACAACGTAAAGTCGAGGCTGTGCATGCCGCTGTAAAGCCAGCGTGCAACCCGGTCGGTGTGGGTGAGGCGGTCGACTACCTGGCCTGTGTTCATGTTGAGGTGAAACCAGCTTTGTTCGGCGTCTGCGAATTTCACGCGCAGCACGGGCAGCGGACGGTAGCGGTTGTGGTGGGAGTAATAATAATTATCATAGGTGGTGATCACGTCCACCTGCTGTATCGAAGTATCAGGCAGCAAAGTCGGAACAGCCTGTTCGATACGCGCTTTGAGCTCAGTCGACGTCAAGGCGGTATCTTTTCTGATCACTGATTTATCGGTGGCTGAGCGCGCCAGGACCAGATAACCCTCACCGCCCAGACGCGACCATTCCACTTCCTTGATTCCACTTTCGCCAGTCACAGTTGTTATAGCGGGATAGGCGGCAAAATCATCTATCGCGCCTGCTGCATAACGTGCGATAGGAATTGCCGCGTCCGTGGCATTGTTGAAAATACCCCAGGGTGCCATCGACATCAGGCCGCTGAACATAAAAGTGGCCAGGAACAATAAGCTGCCGAGCCCAAGCAGGTGATGCCATTTCTGGATGCCGCTGTAGGGTGTGACACGCTCACCACGATAGGGCTTGCGGATACGCAGCCGCATCCAGCCGATGATGCCGCCACTGATTACGCTGACGATGCCGGCCAGCGAGAGATAAATAATGATGTCTGCCCATAAATCGGCATGACGCCTGAGTTGCCACGGATAGATCCAGTGGATCGTCGAGCC
The DNA here is from genome assembly GCA_903926285.1 of uncultured Gammaproteobacteria bacterium. Taxonomy (GTDB): domain Bacteria; phylum Pseudomonadota; class Gammaproteobacteria; order Pseudomonadales; family Pseudohongiellaceae; genus CAILUG01. The sequence goes on along the minus strand of CAIYIP010000247.1, from coordinate 14,785 downwards.
CAGCCAGTTCCAGAAACGCTCAACACGGCTCGTATCGCGCACAATCTGGCCGCTGACATCGGACACATACACAACCGTGCCGGCTTCATCATTGAGTGCAACTTTGTGCAGCGGGCGATGGGGATCGAGTACAGATGATACCGTCCACTGATCCATCTCGAGCTCGGCAAGATACCCTGGACCTTCGTCACTACTTGCAGGTTGATGACTCACAAAGCCTGAAGCCTCCACCGCAATTTCGGCCTGCGCGAAAGTCAGTTCGTGCAGAACACTGCCATCATCGGCAAACACAGTACTGATGTTGCCGTCATCACCAACAAACTGATAAGCCGGACGACCAAGAACAGTAGAGAGTCGTATGGAAGAAAAACTCTGACGCTCTGCGCCCAGCGTGGCAGCAGCGTCGCCGGCGTCGAACCTGACTTGTTGTAAAGGCAGCGCTGGCAACATCTCAAGCCGTTCATCTTCAGTGAGTTCGGGATACTCGACATACATCATGATGATGCCCGTCGAAAACCACAGCGCAATCAGCAGGCACATGGCAATGCCGAACCAGCGATGAAACAGAAAGAGATAACGCTTGATGGTTGTATTCATGAAGTTCGGACCGACTGGGTGGCATGGACGGAGCTAAAGCGAAACCAGAGCGAAACAAGCTGGAAGAAGTTGTGCCTCCCCCAGGCAGAATAAACCGGCAGCAGATGGATCCGTCATCTGCTGCCAGGTCTTACACGGGCCTTTTTGTTAACGAGCCGCTGAATTAAAACGCGTAACTCAGGCTAAGTTCGTAACTGCGTGGATCGCCGAAGACATACTGGTTATCAACATATTCCGACAGCACATAGTCTTTTTCGTCGGTGAAGTTGCGTGCGCGCAGGATTACCGACATCTGGGGTGAAACCGTCCAGCTCGCACTGGCGTCGAACACCTGGTATTCAGGCAACGTGCGGCTGTTGGCATCGTCTGCATATCGTTCGTCGACATAACGCATACCGGCTCCGAGTTGCAGTGGTGATACGGGTGCCCAGTTCACCCACAGGTTGAAGGTGGTGTCGGGGATGCTGTTGGGCGTATTGCCAGACAAGGACGCGCCGCCTGCATAATAGGTGTCGTATTGCGAGTCTATAAATGCCGCGTTCAAGTCGATGCTGAGGTTCTGTAGCGGATTTACGCGGAAGGTAACTTCAAGACCGTCGGAGCTCTGCTGGCCAATCTGCGCATTGGTTGTGGTGCCTGGTATGCGTGTGACGAGGTTCTCCTTCTCTATATCAAACCAGGCCAGCGTGTATTCCGCGCGGCCGTTCATTAACTGCTGCTTGAGGCCGACTTCGTACTGGCGCCCTTCGCTGAGCTTGAAATCAGCATTCGAAAGGTTGATGGAGATCGGCGAAGTCACCGGATCGGCAGCGGTGCTGGTCTGCGCATACAGACTGAAATCATCAGTGACCTGATAAACCGCGCCCGAACGCCAGGTGAGCTTCGAGAAACCCGCATCAAATGCCGAACGCGCGCGGCCGGTGACCTGAGCCTGGTTGACACGATCGTAGTCAAACTTGTCGTAACGTCCGCCTAATACGAGGCTCAACTGGTCGGTGAGTTCCAGCACGTCATCAAAGAAGAAACCGTGCTGGCGTGTTTCGGTGGAGTAATCGAGCTGGGTAAAAGCTGAGGCCGGGCGTGTGCCGGGATTAAAACCGAACAAGGGCACGGTATCGGCCACATCAAAACCACCGGTATTGAAGTTGTTCAGATAGTCCATTTTGATGCTGTTGATTTCAGCGCCGATGCTGAAGCGGTTGGCCATGCTGCCAAGGTTGCTCGTGAGCAAGAAGTCGCTGCGTGTGCCGACCTGATCCTGGTCATGCACGATGCCAAGGTAGCTGAGGCGGTCCAGCGTGGTGTTGGAGGCCTGATAATATTCTTCGAGGTTCTGCCATTCGCGTTTGGCGCTGATCATGAAGGTGTCGTTGCGGAACACCAGCGAGGGTGACAGCTGCCATTCGGTATGAACGCGGCTCCAGGTGTCTTTATATTCAACTGAGCCATCGCTGAAGTTGTAGTTGTTCTTGCGCATGGAGGTGTTCGCAGCGCCATTGATCAGCGGGGTACCCCAGTAAGGCGCTGCGTCGATGTTGGCATGGTCGATGCTGAATTTCATGCTGAAGTTGTTAGTAGGCATGTACAGCAGCGAACCGGCAAACACCTTGCGCTGTTCGTCGGCGCGATCGACATATCCGTCTTTGTCGGTAAACGCGCCGTCGAGTCGATAGGCTAATTGGTCATTAATCTGTGCGCCGCCGCCGGCTGCGACGCGTTTCATGCCGAAGCTGCCGCCCGCGACCAATGTTTCAAATTCGCTTTCACCAAACACGGGCGCCTTGGGTACATAGTTGATAGTGGTGGCGAGTGCACCGATACCATTGATTACTGATCCGGCGCCGCGCAGTACTTCCACACGATCCAGAGTCCAGGTGTCAGCAGGGAAAGTTACGGTGCCTGCGGTGATATAAAGCCGCGTGCCGTCATAGGTGTTGATCGTGGTGTTATGACCATTAAAGCCGCGGCTTGAAACCTGCAGGCCACCGTTGCCATTGTTGGCGGTGGACGCGAGTCCGGCAGAGCGGGTGATCGCTTCAAGCGCGCTGTAGTCACCCTTCGTGGCAATCTCCGCTTTGGTAATGAGGTCAACACTGGCCGGTGTTTCCAGGGCATTGAGACCCAGGCGACCAGCTACGCCATTGGCAACATCCAGGCGCAGGCTGCCGACGCCCTGGCCCACAACTATGATTTCTTCCACAGTGGCGTCGGCTGCAAACGTGGGTGATTGCAAGCCAAGCAATGCGAGTGCCACGGCGGTTACCAGCCGGCTTGTGTTGCGCGTTGCTGTTGGTCGTGAACTCGGTGATATTGCTGTGATGGCCCGCGCCGAAGCATGGGTAAAAGTTTTGGTAGATGTTGAGTGCTGCATCAAGGGTCTCCTTTTTGTAAGTTAAGCCGCTGGCCGCAGGCAGCCATTGTTTCAGGAGGATAGGCCAGTCATTGGGATAGTTGACGCTGCAATCCTGATAGCGCGGCATTATTAACCCGAATAAAATTTTTATAGCGTAATTAACGGTTTACAACGGTTAACGAACGTTAAACGCAGTTAACGGCAGGTGAAGGGCGAAGGTGTATCTGATTGATTACAAAACCGGATGCTGACTTTTCGAGATGCGGCAACAAAAGACCCGGATAATGTCACTCGCCTACAAGCACGCAGAGATGCTCCAGTTCTAAGTAAGTACCATTTTGGCCTGCTATGGTTTTGTCGTCCATTACGACCTTGGTTTCAACCAATAGCACCATCGCTGCAAATTCAGCATTTTCCAGCAGCTCTGGAAGGGTCAAGCTGATGCTGAATTCCTGTGACATAAACATATGCAGGCTCAACAGTAGCATTGAGTTGCCGCCCAAACTAAAAAAGTTACTGCCAGACTCTACTTCTTCAGCAGCAACAGCGAGAAGTTCGGTCCATTTTTCCCTCAAGCGTGTTTCTACTGATTCTGATGCATTGAAAGATTGAGTCCAGAATGTATCCATAAAAAGTCTTCTTTGGTCAATTCAGCTTAGTGGGCTTGGATGAAGCGGCTGTCAGGCTCGGTTTTACAGCAGATGCAACGAGAGCAGATTCTGGCGCCAGATTTTTCAGGCATATTCGTCGTCACGCGCAATGCAGAAAGCAACGCATTCTGTTCACGCTTCCAGCAACGGATCATCCGGATTATTTGTCACAGCCTTTGGCATAATTATGTGCCATGTAAAGTCAAACCGCTGAACGCACACTGGTGCCCACACTCGCATTAGCGTGCATTGCGGCTTTGTCGAGGCGTACAAGGCCGGCGGGCGTAAGGCGGTAAATGGTATCGGCAAGCATGTAGGACTGAGGTCGGTGTGCGACCATGATGCGTGCGCTCTGCATGGATTTTATGGCGTGGTTGACGGCGGCTTCGGTCTCGAGGTCGAGATGACTGGTGGCTTCATCGAGAATAATCAGCCGAGCTTGTTTGTAGAAAGTTCGGGCCAGCAGCACTCTCTGGATTTGCCCGCCGGACAGAGCGCTACCCATATTGCCAACCAGTGTTTCGTATCGCATCGGCATTCTGGCGATATCTTCTGCAATCGCTGCCTGCTTCGCCGCAAATTCCACAAGGGCTCTGTCGGGCAGTGGGTCGAAGAAGCTGATGTTGTCGAATATTGTTCCTGACAGCAGTGAGTCATCTTGCAAAACACCACAGATGTTGCTTCGGTAATATTCAAGACCCAACTGCTTCAGCGGCGTGTCGTACAAGTTGAGGGAGCCCGAGGTGGGCGGGTACAAGCTCAGGATCACGCGAAGCAATGTGGATTTGCCGCAGCCTGTGGGGCCGATGATGGCGACTGATTCATTGGCGCGTACTCTCAAATCCAGATTCTGGAACAGGTAGGGGCAGTCGTCTGAATATCTGAAGCTCAGGTTTTTTACTTCAAAAAACGTTGTTGAAGTATCAGGAGCTGGGAGCAGGGAGGGTCCAGTGCTGAGCTGCTCCGGCTTGCAGTGTGCAATATCGGCGAGCCGGCACAGATGAATGTCCAGCATTCTAAAATCGAAATATTTATCAATCAGGCCGAAGAAACGTTTGTATAGCTGTTCCTTGTAACTGAGGAAGGCAATCATCATCCCGATCGAAAGCTCGCCGGCTATCACAAGGCTGCCGGCCATAAAGACGATCAACACATTTTCGACGCCAAAAATCAGGCTGCGCGACATCCGGATATAAATGTTGAGCTTCTGGACATTGATGCCTTTGTTGGTAACGTCCGCGTAAATATTTTGCCAAACGGCGTTGCGATCGATCTCCTTGCCAAAGAGTTTGATGCCCTGAATGCTTCTGATGTTTTCCATGAAGGTGGTGCTTTCGAGGGTGCTTGCCGCGAGCAATTCTTCGCTCTCCCTTCTCAACGGACCGTAGAGCGCAAATTTCGCGATGCTGTTGATCAGCAGTATGCCTGTGGCGAGCAAGCTCAATTTAAAACTGTAAATCAGGATAAGCACAAAGGTGCCGATCACCATCAGGCCATCGATAAAAACTTCGATGATGCCTGATGTTATGAAGTCTTTTATTTTGTATATGGAGCCAAAACGGGCAACGATGTCGCCCATATGCCGCTTCGAAAAATATTCAAGCGGCAATGCCAGCAAGTGTCTGTTCACGTTTGCCGCCAACTGAAATCCCAGGCTGTTGCTCATGTGCAACACCACATACGAGCGGATGAAATCAGTCGCACAGTTGAGCAGCGTGATCAGCAGAAAACCCAGCGCAAGTATCTTGAGCAAGCCGATGTCGTAGCTGACAAGTACATCGTCAATAACCAATTGCGAATAGAAGGGCAGGGCCAGCGCGAAGCCCTGCATGACCAGTGCGAGAATGACTATTTGTACAAGACTTTGTTTGAGCCCCGTAGTTTTTGACCACAGAGCAGTGATGGATAGTTTGCGTTCTTCAACTTTGCTGGTAAATATTTCAGTGGGTGTGAGCTCGAGCGCAATGCCGGTAAAATGTTTGCTCAGCGCGTCGCGGGTATATTTTTTAACACCAGAAGCAGGATCATGAATAACAAAAGTGTTGTTTCTTATAGCGGCGAGCACCACAAAGTGATGCATATCCCAATGTAAAACTGCCGGTAGCTTGAGCTTCGCAAGATCGGCGAGTTCAAGTCGCAACGGCCTGCTGGACAGTTGCACCCGGTCAGCCAGGGTCATCAAGGTTCGCAGCGTAATGCCATGCTGCGAGATTGACGTTTTTGTCCTGAGCGTGTTGAGATCTATAGCATGGCCATAAAAATTCAGGATCATCGCGATACACGCCAAGCCACATTCAGTTTTTTCCGTTTGCATTATGGAAGGCAGTGTTCTCCCCCAGGCAAAATTCAGGAGTGCCATTTATGACTTGCCTTTCAGGCTATACAGTGGCGCGAGCAGCCATTCAAACAAACTGCGCGCGTCGAGTTGAATATCTGCGCTGAGTAACATGCCGGGTCTAAGCGCAACTTGCTGTCCGTAGGCATCGACTGTCTGATTGTCGAGAGTGGTGGTGATGCGGTAGACCGGTTCCTTGATAGGCAGCAGGCCTGGCACTTCATTCTGGCTCAGCACTGAATGGGTGACTTGTCTGATGCGGCCAGTGAAGAGACCAAAGCGTTGATACGGAAAGGCGTCATAACGCAGCTTCACGTCCTGGCCTTCCTTGATGAAAGCAATTGCGCGGGTCGGAATATAGAGGTGTGCTTCGAGCGTTGAGTCCTCCGGAATAATGGTCGCCACTGGAATGCCGGCATCAATTTTCTGGCCGGGGCTCGGAGTAATGGCAGTAATAGTGCCGGATACTGGTGCGCGGATGATATTGCTTTGCTCTGCCTCGGCTGTTGCGATTTGTGTATTGATCTCCGACACCCGATTTTCCAGTTCGGTAATTTCCCTCCTGCTGTTTATCACATAAGTGTTACGAACGATTTTGGCTTCTTCGAGGTCGAAGGTAAGGTTTGCGAGGGTCAGTTGCAGGTTTTGCAGTTGCTGTTGCTTGTCCAGAAGGTGCTTTGCGACGTTATCCATATCTGATTGCGCAATGACTCCTTTTGCCAGCAGTTCGCGAGCGCGTGCCAGCGATTTGTCTTCGATTGCGTTCAACGCTGTTTGAGTCGCGATCTGCGCGTGGAAGGCAGTTATTTCGAGCCCAAACTTCTTGATGTTGTTGTCCTGCTTTGCCAGCAGCGCGCTCAGACTTTCATGTTCGAGTTGCAGTGTATAAGCGAGCCGGGTTTTCTGCGCGCCAAGTTCGCGCAGAACTGCGTGTGAAATGGAGTCTGCCGAACTGCTCCTCTGGTCGATCTGGATTTTGAAGAGGTCACTGCCCTGTGCAACAAAATCACCCTCTGCTGCGTAGAGCTCACTCAGGAGTCCCGGTTGGGACGGATAAACCGCAACCACGCCTTTGCCAGGTACCAGCAAACCGGTGACGCTTTCCATGCGTGTGTATTCATTGGTGAACAGGAAACAGCCGGCAAGCGTTATACCAGTTGCCATCAGAGCCGTGAGCACCACATAAGAAATAGGCTGCGAAATAATGACCTCGCCCCGCAAGCGGTCATTTTGCCGCTCGAGCACTTCCTTGCGAAAAATGTGTGTTGTCATAAAGTGGACTGTTCCTTGTCCTGTATATATATGAGTATTTGCAGTTAGCCAGAGACTGATCCCTGCAAGAATTTGTCATATATTTCTATCAAGTGCAGTGGCAGGGCCTGCTGCCATTGGGCTTAAGAAAACCGCATGAACGGTACCTGTGCCGACGCTTGGTAAATGATGCTGTGAGAGGTTTCATAGTAATAGTCCAGCTTTTGCTGAATTGCCATTTTTTATCAGTTAGGGCATAGGCCGGGGAGCTGAATTCATTCTTGCGTGGCTACAGGAGCAACGTACCAGAACCGTACCGCTCGGTTCTAACTCTCGCCTTCTCTTTACAGGGAAGAATGCACTAGTATTGCTGCGGGATACTTCGATGTTTCCACGCATAACGCTAATTAAAAAAAGAACCGCGCACGGTTCATTCTTATCGGGGGTTGGCCTGCAGCATGTTATTCCGTAAATCGCTCCTTACCTGTTGTTTGTCCGCGAGTGCGGTACTCGGCTCAGCAGCTGGGTTGGCGCAGACTGCAACTCCCCCCTGGGCCGTGCTCGATGACTACTGTGTCGGCTGTCACAACCTTGAAGACTGGGCGGGCCAGATAGCGTTCGATACCAGTGATCGCACCAACATACATGCCGATGCTGAAATCTGGGAAAAGGCCGTGCGCAAGTTGCGTAGCGGCATGATGCCGCCCGCAGGGGAGCCACGGCCCGAACGCGCGGTACTTGATAGTCTTGCGCAAGGGCTGGAAGTTGCGCTCGATGCAACACCAGTAATTAACCCCGGCCACAAGGGACTGTCTCGTCTCAACAAAACTGAATACATAAACGCGATTCGCGATCTGTTGGTTTTCGACATGGGCAGTATCGCCGCAGCGCTGCCTGCCGATGGTGGTCCCGAAGGTTTCGACAACATGGCTGATACTCACACTATGTCACCAACACTGCTTGAAGCCTATCTTGGCACCGCCATCGAAATCAGCCGCCAGGCGATTGGCAATCCGAGTATTGGTGCGACCGATATTCACTATTACCGCGCGGGCCGCGATGTGCAGGACGAACATATCGATGGGCAGCCGCTCGGCACACGCGGCGGCATGATGATCGAACATCAGTTTCCGCTAGACGCTGAGTATGTGTTGCGTATCTCGGCCGATATCCAGGCAGCGGGCTGGGTGAACGATACACACCGCATGTTCTGGTGTGCTGGTCCTGCGGTGGATGTGTCGTTTAACAACATGCGTATAGAGGTTGAGGACTATCGTAGTTTCCGGGTACGTGTCCCGGCTGGTAAACAACAGATCAATGTTGCCTTGCTTGATGACAAAAAATGCGCCGGTGTGGGCGAGCTTTATCTCGGTGAAGCGTTTGATTCTTTTGGTGGCGCGGTGCAGGAGGTCGAGATCCAGGGGCCGTTCAATGTCAGTGGTATCAATGAAACACCAAGCCGCCGCGAAATTTTCCGTTGCCGGCCAGTGGCAGCCGCAGAGGAGGCCGCCTGCGCGCAAGAAATTTTAGGTTACCTCGCCACGCGTGCGTGGCGTCGGCTTGTACAGAATGATGATCCCGCGCTTATGCCCTTAATGGACCAGTATGAATTGGCGCGCGAGAGTGAGGGCGGCAATTTTGAACTGGGAATTCAGTATGCGCTGGCACGCCTGCTGGTCGATCCCCAGTTTCTGTACCGATTCGAGCGTGAGCCGGAGAATGTAGCGGCAGGTGACGTTTATGATGTCAGCGCTGTGGAGCTTGCCTCGCGGCTGTCGTTCTTTCTCTGGAGCAGCATTCCGGATGAAACGCTGCTTGAGCTCGCGTTTGATGGCAGCCTGTCGAATCCCGATGTGTTGGCGCAGCAGGTCACGCGCATGATGGCTGATCCGAAATCTCATGCTCTTGTCGACAACTTTGCCGGCCAGTGGCTCAAGCTCCGTGAACTTGAAGAAGCCGCACCGCAGGATACCGAGTTCGATGAAGAACTGCGGCGCGGCTTCCGCCAGGAAACTGAAATGCTGGTCACCAACATCATCCGTAGCAATAGCAGCCTGGTGACGTTGCTGGATGCTGACTATACCTACGTCAACGAACGCCTCGCGCGGCACTACGGCATCGCGGGTATTCGAGGTAGTTATATGCGCAAGATTGATTTGCCCGCCGACAGTCCGCGCCGCGGCTTGCTCGGTCATGGCAGCATACTGACTGCTACTTCAATTCCGAATCGTACTTCACCTGTCGTCCGTGGTGTGTGGGTGGTTGAAAATATTCTGGGTGCGCCCGTGCCCGATCCGCCGCCAGGCGTCGAAACGAATCTGGATGCCGCAAAAAATGTGGAAGGTGTAGTGGTTGCCAGTACCCTGCGCGCTCGGCTTGAACAACATCGCGCCGATCCGGTGTGTGCAAGCTGCCACGGCATCATGGACCCAATCGGACTCGCGCTGGAAAATTTCGACCTGACCGGCCGCTGGCGCGATCAGGATAATGGCGTCCCAATTGACGCACACTCGTCGATGATGGACGGTACGCCGCTGACCGGCGCCAGCGATTTGCGGCAGGCGTTGCTGTCACGGTCCGATGCGTTCATCCGTACTTTAAGCGGAAAGCTGCTGAGTTATGCGCTGGGTCGGGAGCTTGAATATTTCGATGGTTCTGCTGTGCGCAGCATCGTCAATCAGGCAGCTGAGAACAATTACACGTTTGAAGCGCTTGTGCAGGGAATTGTTACCAGTGTTCCGTTCCAGAAACGTATTGTCCCTGATCTTGAACCTGCAACCGCTGCAGCGCAGACTGCTTCCACCCAGCCATGATGAGGAATTCAGCATGTACTTCCTGACCAGAAAAGCACTCTCCCGCCGTACGCTTCTGCGCAGCAGCGGTATAGCGTTGGCACTGCCTTTGCTGGAGTCGATGATGCCTGCGGGGGTGTATGGCGCCGAGCTGCCGAAAGCACGGCTGGCCTGTTTATACATGGCGCACGGCGCAATCATGGGTGAGTGGACGCCGCAACAGGACGGCCGGAATTTTGAACTGTCGCCGATATTGCAGTCGCTCGCGCCATACAAGGATCAGTTAAGTATCGTCAGCAATCTGGATTTGCCGGCCGCACGTGTGGGTCCGAACTCCGCTGGTGACAATCACAACCGTTCCTCGGCATGCTGGTTGACGTGTACACCGCAACGACAAGGCACGAGCTCGCTCGATCAGCTTGTTGCCCGGCACATTGGTCAGAACACCTCGCTGCCCTCGCTTGAGCTTTCGCTGGTCAGTGGTGCGTCCATCTCGTACCTGACGCCCACCACGCCGCTGCCGATGGAAGCCAATCCACGCATCGTGTTCGAACGCCTGTTTGGTGTGGCGAGTACTGCAGAGGAACGCGTATCGCGGCATGTGCAAGCGACGAGCCTGCTCGATTCGCTCACGGGTCAGGTCGCAGGCCTGCAGCGGCAGTTGCCTGCAGATGATCGACAACGCATGGATCGTTACCTCGACGACGTGCGTGAGATTGAGCGACGCATGGATCTGTCGAGTGCCACATTGCCTGAGGGTGTAGTGATGCCGACCAAACCGGTGGGTATTCCCGACGACTATGAAGATCATGCAAAACTGATGTTCGACCTGCTCGCACTAGCGTGGCAAGCCGACCTGACGCGAGTCTCAACGATGATGCTCACGCGCGAACTCGACAATCCGCTGTTTCCGAAGAGTGGTATCACCGAACCTCATCATGCGTGTTCACATCATTCGGGCGAGCCCGAGAAAATGGCGCTGTATGCGCGCATGAATACGTATCACGTGAAAGCGCTCTATGCCTACTTCCTCGACAAACTGCGCAACACGCCCGATGGCGACGGCAACCTGCTGGATCATTCGTTGGTGATGTATGGCAGCGGCATGAGCAATTCGAACAATCACGACCATGATCCGCTGCCTATCCTGCTCGCGGGCGGCGCGTCCGGTAAACTCCGTGGCGGTCAGCACATTCGCGAGGCGCAGGGCTCGCCACTTGCCAACCTGATGCTTGCCGTACTCGACAAACTGGACGTGCCGGCGGAGTCGTTTGCCGACAGCACAGGAATGGTGACGTTATGAACTACATGCCACGACTTCTCGCCTCTGCCATCTTGCTTGCCTTGCTGCCACTTATCGCAGTGGCAGCAGAAGTAATTGCAATCCCGCGTGTGCCTTCTGCGGAGGAAGTGCAGTTTTCCGCACTCGCCGATGCCGCGATGGCGCGCGACATGGTTAAGGTGCAGGAGTTGCTGAATGCCGAGAACCCGTCACAAAAGCTCGATGTTAATGCGCTGGGTCGTTACGGCACACCCGCGCTGCATTGGGTGATTCGTTATGGCGATCAGCAAATAGCGGAACGTCTTGTTGCCGAAGGTGCTGATGTGAATCTCGCCAACATCTATGGCGTCAGACCGTTGCAGCTCGCAATTGAAAACGGCCACGGTGAACTTGTGCAATGGTTGCTTGATGCAGGTGCCGACCCCGAAGCGCGCGATATTGCCGGTGAACCGCCGCTGTTTCTCGCGGCCTCACTCGACGACACCGCAAGTCTCCAACAGTTGCTTGAGCACGGCGCAGCGGTGGACCAGCAAGATGAGGTTTATGGCCAGACTGCGCTGATGGTCGCGGTACGTTCAGGCCATGCTGCAGCGGTACAGGTGTTGCTCACAGCAGGTGCCGACATCAACAAACAAGCACGACAAACCGAAACCATGCCGGGCAAGGATGCAGTGTTCGTTGCACCGAGTGAAATTCCGGGCGCGTTGACCCATGGCACTGGCCTCACGCGTGGCGGCTGGCCCGACAGGGGAGTGCGCCAACCGTTTGCAGGTGCGAAAACTCCTTTGCTTTATGCGACACGCCTTGGAGATCTGGCGCTGACCAAGTTGCTGGTGGAAGCCGGCGCTGATCTCGAACTTGCCGATGCCAACGGCATCACGCCGCTGCTCAATGCAATCGTTAACACAAGCATCGTCGCAGTCAGGCCGGGGATCGGAGAACATCTGCAAGTTGCGTCCTATCTTGTTGAAGCAGGTGCCAACGTCAATTCTGTTGACTGGTATGGCCAGTCGCCGCTGTGGGCTGCCATCGACATGCGCAACCTGCTTTATCGCTCCGTTAATGTTACGACCAACAACGTTGACCGCGAGGCTGGACTCACGCTTGTGACACAACTGCTGGATGCGGGTGCGGATCCGAACGTGCAGACGAAGGAGTATTCACCCGCGCGGCATTTCATCCTCGGCATTGGTTCGGTCGAATGGGTCGACATGACGGGGCAGACGCCATTTTTGCGCGCCGCGCGTGCCGGTGATGTGACGGTTATGAAACTGCTGCTGGAACACGGCGCCGATCCCAATATTCTGACCTATGGTGGCACCAACGCGCTGATGGTCGCGGCGGGCGTCAACTTCGGCATCGGCGAAACGTATGACGAAGGCGAAGCCGCACTGCTCGAGGCCGTCAAGCTGGCGTATTCGCTGGGCAACAACATCAATGCAGTCAATTCGGTTGGCCTGCAGGCCATACACGGTGCGGCCAATCGCGGCGCCAACAGTATCGTCAAATTTCTTGCGGAAAACGGTGCCGAGCTGGATCGTCCCGACAAGGAAGGTCGCACACCGGTGCGCTGGGCTGAAGGTGAATACCTGCCGTCGCGGCCATTGGTGCCCAAGCCGGATACCATTGCTCTGATTAAAAGTTATCAGGCGGCGGGGGAATGAGGGGAGGTGAATGAGACTTAGTTAGGGCTACCCCTTGAAAGTGCAGGGGGATTGTTCGCATGGATGCGAACATAAGCTACATGGACGTACTTGCGCAGCCCCCGGAATCTTCAAGGGGTAGCCCTAACTAAGTGTCATTCCAGGGGACAATGCTCTGGCCTATGGAGGTTTGGCAGAATTTACTTGTCCATGCGATCGTCCGTAGGGAAGGTGATACCCTGAAAATCCGGTTAAAGGTAGTTTGTTTCAGTTGTAAGCAGCAACAAGCCAAAAATCAGTAGTATTCGTGGGAGGAGAACCCTATGGCAGTCATCAGCTTTACTCTCAACGGCCAGACCCAAACCGTTGACGCGGTCCCGGACATGCCACTGCTATGGTTGTTGCGCGACACACTTGCGCTGACCGGCACCAAATACGGCTGTGGTATCGCGCAGTGTGGTGCGTGCACGGTACATCTCGATGGCGCGCCGGTGCGTTCCTGTGTGATTCCTATTGCGGGTATTGAAGGCAAGAACATCACCACGATTGAGGGGCTTTCAACACTGGTCAGTCAATCGGTATACCGCTACCGGCCGGAAGATTTCGCGGCGTCGCAGCTGTGACGTGCTTCGGGAGCTTTAATGCACGGGTTGCGGAGATATCGATTGAGCAGGGCGAAGTGCATATCGTTGCAAGTAACGAAGTGCCTAGCGGCATCGGCGAGAATGCAACGCCCGCAATCGCGCCCTCAGTCACCAACGCTACCGGCACCCGCATCCGCAAGTTGCCGATCAGTCTCGCGCTGGCCACCTGATATTTCTTACCTTCTGCCTGCCCCGGTAATGATGCCGGGGCAGCACTTTGTTCTGGAGACTAACTAATGAAGCTCAACCTGTTTCGGACTTTATCAGCAACCGGAGTCCTGGCCTTACTTGCTGCCGCGTCACACCTTGCCTACAGCGCAGCCGCCGAACCGCCACCACCTGTTGCGGCCAATGCCATTGTCGATGGCCTATACCTTGTTACCGGCGGTGGCGGTGCCAACAGCGTTGCGTTGATTGGTGATGAAGGTGTGCTCGTAGTGGATGCCAAACTGGATGTTGCTTCTGCCGATGCAGAGCTCGCGGTGTTGCAAGGCTTGTCTGCAGACCCTGTGCGTTTCCTCATCAATACTCATGTACATCCGGATCACACGGGCGGCAACCTCAGCTACGCGAATCAAGGCGCAACCATTATTGCGCATGAAGATGTGCGCACCATTCTTTCTGCCGGCCAGCGCGGCGGTCCGCCCGAACCTGTTGCCGCATGGCCGGTGCTTACGTTTGCCAACGGTGGCGGCATGACGCTGAATTTCAACGGCGAAACCCTGCACATCGTCCATATGCCTGCGGCACACACTGCCGACAACAGCATGGTGTATTTCGTGAATGCCAATGTGTACCAGCTCGGTGACATCTACAGCGCGAGTCGTTATCCCGTGATTGCAGGCGGCACGTTGCAGGGTTTCATCGATGCGATTGATCTCGTACTCGCAGAGGCCAACGCTGATGCGAAATTTATTCCGGGCAACGGTCCAGTCGCTAGCCGCGCCGAGGTCGAAGCCTATAAAGAAATGTTGGCCAAGGTATACAGCAATATCGAGCAGCTTGTTAAAGACGGCAATACACTCGAATAAGTTGTGGCAGCAAAACCGACTGCAGAGTTTGATGCTGTCTGGGGTTCACCTGAACGACTGTTGCCAGCTGTCTATGCGCAGATGAAAGGACCGCAGTAGACCGAAGAGGTTCTGTATGGAGAATCAGAAATCTTTTGAGCGGGATGTTGTGCGGTGATTGTGCAACGTAGAGATTAAAAAACGTAGGCGGGCCAGCGGCGGTATGGG
>CAIYIP010000246.1 GCA_903926285.1 uncultured Gammaproteobacteria bacterium | reverse complement strand
GCGATCAATGCGATCAATGCGCAGATTCAATGTCAGATTAGCAAAACGCCAGGCTAGTTTTTCTTCGTTTGCCAGCACGGAAAAGTTGCCGCGCGCACGCTCAGCGTCCAGCCAGTCCATGAGCAATTTGCACAGGCGCTCGAGTTCCAGTTGGTGATAACGCGGCGTCATCGTATGGGGATAACGGCGGGCTGTTATACGAAGCGCATCTGTTACTGCAGTTTCGACATGCCCAGCCAGTTCATGGATGTTCGCAGAATGTAAACTGCTTGAACTTTGGATAACTGTCCAGAAATTTTGCAATGCATTGTGAATGTACTCACCTACTGCATTTGCAGGAAGACCATACTTGAGTTCAGGCAGTTCCTTGACCTTGAGTCTGTGCAACGCAAAAGCGCGGAAAGGACAGGCGGCCTGGTCAGCGACAACTGCCCCGGAACCACTGTGCTGCAGCTGCGGCGACAACGGCAGCTCAGCGACATCAAGCAGCAGTTCCCGCGCATTCGCGAAAAGGTGTACCGCCGGGTGCAATGCTGGCAGCTGAAGCTCTGTCATATGAACATGCAAGCCCTGGGGTAACAGCGTACTGGCACGCACGGGAGTTTCTTCAGCCTGCATGGCATGGCTGAAAACAACCTCATGCGAAGTACTCGCGATTATTTGCTCCAATAGCAATCTGGCTTTGTGCAGCACAAGCCTAGGACTTGAGCCAGGAAAACCGGCCTCTTTTTGCAAAGCCAGCGGCAGCCACGGATTGATCTGTTCCGTACCTGGCCAATGCTGTTCTGTCATTTGCATACACCACAGGTGGGTAAAACGCATGCCAGTGCTTGCGACAGGTCCTGTCACCTGGATGGGTGCACTCGTGTTGGTGATGGCAAGGCGGGATTCCTGTGCCAGCCGACGGAAAAGTGTTCGGGCTTCGTGCAAACTTCCAGGGGCAAACAAGAATGCAAGCTTCTGCATATCGGTCTGTAGCTTCTGCCAGACCTTGACCAGGCTGCGGTTGCCAGTTGCAGTGAGGCGTTCTATATCGAGCAAACCAAGCCATGGCCGTTGCCACCACTCCAACCAGAACCTTGAGGTTTGCGGCAATTTTGCTGGCGCTTTGCGTTGCGCAAGCAGAAGCAGCGCTGCACCAAGAATTGGGCAATACCATGTTGATTCTGCCTGCAGGCAGGCTTCCCTGAGGCTCGCCATGCTGACAATAAGCTCTCCGTCCTTGCGCAAGTGCAATTCCAGGGCTGCACGTGCATCCGCTTCCTGTTCGGCGCCGCGTAGCCAGGGGGAGCGCAGCAATTGGCATAACATGAGTGTTTCGCAGTGATCCTGATCAAGTTCCACGATCTGCAGCGCAGTAGCGATGAATGGTTGAGCTGCGAGGTTTTGATTGATAGGGCAGTTGTAAAAAATATTTGGCAAACTTGTGCCGAACGTTTGCGCAAGCATACGTTCAAGCTTCGGCGCCATGCCTTGCTGATCTGCGCAAATAATACCGATGGCAGCGTCGGGATTGGCGCGCAGTGTTGTAGCTGCCCACTGCACAGCGGCGCGGCATTCTTCGTCTTCGTGGGTGCACCTGACAATGCTTGCGGAAGGAACAGAGTTCGGGGTCTCCCACTGTTTTACTTCCAGACCTAGTGTGGCAAAAGCGTTAAACAAGGCCATGTAGATCGGGGGAGGGTCAGTGAAGCCCCAGAGCAGAATCTGCTTTGGTAGCATTCCGGCCAGAATGTCTGGATGAGTCGTGGCGAGGCCCAGCAACGCGTGGAGCGTGTCGCTGAAGGTCAGTGCGTTTTTGCTT
>CAIYIP010000245.1 GCA_903926285.1 uncultured Gammaproteobacteria bacterium | reverse complement strand
GGATTTGCGGCCGATGCGCGCAGCTACACGATGTGTGGACCCATGTTTGCGTACTTCGGCATTCGCTCGCTGCGCCTCCTCACCAACAACCCCCGCAAGGTAGTAGCCCTCGAAGCGCTTGGTATTGCAATCACGGAACGGGTGGCGCTGCATACCGGTGAGAACACTCACAACAAGGCCTACCTCACCACCAAGCGCGACAAACTCGGGCATATCCGCTGAAATTGATAAGCTCCGCTACGAATGGCCTTGACTTAAAAATTTACGACACATGGGCACCAATCATGACCGACCTTCTCCTCAACAAACGCATCGCCTTCATCAAGGCCGGATGGCATGCGGACATTATCACTCAGGGCCAACAAAGTTTTATTGCCCATCTTGCTGCGGCGGGGCTTAGCAAAACGCAGATTGATATCGTCGAAGTTCCAGGTGCACTCGAAATCCCCCTCCACGCGCAACGTATGGCGCTAACCGGCAAGTATGCTCTGATTGCTTGCGGTGGCTTTCTCGTGGATGGCGGCATTTACCGGCATGAGTTTGTAACACAAGCGGTCATCGATGGGATCATGCGCGTGATGCTGGATACCGGCGTTCCCATCCTGTCGATGATACTTACGCCAAAAAATTCCTATGACCCTGACAGGGATGAACCATTCTTTCTGGAGCATTTCAGGATCAAGGGCGAGGAATTGGCTAATGCTGCCCTGGCGACTTTGAAAAATACGCAGGCGCCTGAAGTTGCCGCCATTCACCACTCACAGGCAAAGCGGTAGTAAGGTTCAATCGGCCCACCAGGACTAATCTCTTGGAGCGAAGCGGGGCCAGCGGTTATTCTCGACTTTTATTCCGGATGAAGCAGTACGATGCGCAGAATACGAATATACACCGCCCAGGCATTGGCAGCTGGCACCCAGGTGGAGCTGCAGGACGACACCGCACACTACGTGAGCAAAGTGCTCCGCATGCGGATTGGCGATCCCTTGTGTGTATTCAACGGCGATGGCCATGAATACGAAGGTTATGTCGAAGACATCAGCAAAAAAACCGTGCTGCTTACACTCGAAGCAGAGCTGAGCCCCCACACTGAATCACAGCTGCATACTATCCTTGGCCTCGGCATTTCGCGCGGCGAACGCATGGACTTTGCGATCCAGAAAAGCACAGAGCTGGGAGTCAGCGTAATTGTTCCGCTGTTTACTGAGCACTGTGAAGTGAAGCTTGTTGCCGAACGGCTCGACCGCCGCCAGGAGCATTGGCAGCAAATAGCAATCAGCGCCTGCGAGCAGAGTGGCAGGGTGAAAATCCCGGAGGTTGCCAAGCCTGTGTCCTTGAGCGAATGGGTCAAAACAGTCGAGGCCGGAAAAAAGTTCCTGTTCGACCTGAGCCAAAGCGAGGCACTTGATGGTGAACGACCTGAGCAAGGTGTGGCGCTGCTGATTGGCCCCGAAGGGGGTTTGTCAGCAAGCGAGCAGGAACTCGCGCTGAAGGCAGGTTTTACGGGTATTGCACTGGGTTCACGGGTGCTTAGAACGGAAACAGCGCCGGTGGCGGCGCTGTCGGTATTGCAGTATTTGTGGGGCTCTTAAGAAAACCAATACCAACTAAGAAAACCAATACCAACGAAGCCAGATAATAATGACTGGCCTTGCCGGGAGACTATATCGCGTCGGGTCCGGATTCGCCGGTACGGATACGGATAACCTGCTCGAGGTCATGGACAAAAATTTTGCCATCGCCAATCTTGCCGGTGGCAGCGGCTTTGATCAGCACTTCGATCGTGCGATCTACAGCTGAATCTTCAACGGCGATTTCCATGCGGATTTTAGGCAGGAAGTCGACCACATATTCTGCACCACGGTACAACTCGGTATGACCTTTCTGACGCCCAAAACCCTTAACCTCGGTTACGGTGATACCCTGTACCCCGATACCTGACAAAGCTTCTCTGACGTCATCCAGTTTAAATGGCTTTATTACTGCGGTGATCATTTTCATTTCTATTGTCCCCTTGGAGAACTAACTTGAGGGAAGTATATGTCAGATACTCCAAAAAAACGATTCCCCGGACAAAGACGCTGACATACACTTTTGCCGCTAATTGCCAAGGAAAACCCCGCCATGCTCGATAACGAATTTCTGCGCTCACTGAGTGCCCGGGCAGCCGCCCTGTTTCCGGCCGCAGAAGCTGCGCGCCACAAAATTGAACAGGAGATGTACGCCCTTCTTCAGGGCACCCTGGGCAAGTTGAATGTGGTGACACGGGAAGAATTTGCCGCGCAGCAGCGCGTACTCGAAAAAGCCACCCTGCAAATCAGTTTGCTGGAGCAGAAGCTCACTGAGCTCGAACAACGGAAGCATTGAAAATGCACTTGTAGACTCGAACAGCGCTTGCTTATGGGGAACGCGCACAGCGGGGAAAACACCCTGCTCCATCGAGAGCGACCCGGCATCACACATGGGAGTATCATTCGGAATAAAAGTTGGCCATGGAGGCCTGACACCACTTTTGATCCCGGTTTGAGCAAGGGATTGCCGGCGGATTCAGCCATAACTACTGCCAGCGTCCTTCCCTTGAGACATTCCGATGAAACGCATCCTGTTTTTTTGCCAGCTCCTCATCATATTCACACTGCCTGTGCCGCACTCTGTCATGGCTGCCGCAGCAGAGGGGATTAACCTGGAGACACTCACGCACCTTGTGCAGGAACAGGCACGCCAGCCCTATGATCCGGATGCACGCTCTATGCCGGATTTTCTCAAGCAACTCGGCTACGACGAATATCGCGACTTCAAATTCAAACCCGACCAGACGCTCTGGCACGACCAGCCACTGCCATTCGAACTTGAGTTTTTCCATCCGGGTTATATCTACCCCAGAAGCGTCGCGATGAATGTCATTGGTCCTGATGGAACCTTGACTCCCGTACCTTTTTCATCCGACCTGTTTGAATACGGTCCACAGGCGGACTTGATCCCGCTGCTTCCCGAGAAGCTGGATTTCTCGGGCTTTCATGTGTGGCATACCGATGCGAGTGGCGAGCTGAAGCGGGTTGGACTTTTCCAGGGCGCGAGTTATTTCCGCATGGTGTCTTCGTTTAATGAATATGGTTTATCGGCGCGCGCACTCGCCGTGAACACGACAAACCCGACGCCAGAGGAGTTCCCGGAATTCACAACCTTCTGGTTTGAACAACCCGCTTCCGGCGCTACCAGTTTTGTTTTTTATGGTCTCGCCGAAGGGCCGAGCATTGTCGCCGGCTATCGTTTTGTGCTGACGCCTGGCAGTCCGATCCAGTTGCACACAGAGGCCCGCGTAGTGCTGCGCACAGTGGTGGAAGAATTGGGACTGGCGCCGTTCTCATCCATGTTCTGGTATGGTGAAAATACTGCGCGGCGCCCGGCAGACTTTCGTCCGGAGGTGCATGACTCTGACGGCATATTTATCGAAACAGCAGATGAATTAGTCTGGCGCCCGCTGTCCAATCCATCACGCACCCGCACTGATATTTTTGCGGGGAACGAGCTCAAGGCCTTCGGACTGCAACAGCGCGACCGTGACTACGAGCATTATCAGGATATCGAAGCTGACTACCACTTACGTCCCGACGCGTGGATCGTACCCGGAGCTGGCATGCGCGAAGGCAGCCTGCGCTTGCTCGAAATCGAAAGCCCGCACGAGTACGCCGACAACGTAGCCATGGTCTGGGTACCGGCAGAAATACCCGAGCCGCATAAAGTATTTGCGTATGACTACGACGTTTATTTTGGCGAGCGCCCGGCACCACCAATGGCAACTGTAGTCGCGACACGTTATGGCGAAAGCCTGCGCGGCGATGGTTCGATCGAGTTTGTAATTGATCTGGCAGGAGGCAAGCTCGACCTTTTGCCCGAAGACGCGGTCATCGAGATCAACAGCGAAATCGAAGGCGGCGAATTTGTCTGGCAGAACATTCGCCGTAATCCCCACAACGACACATGGCGACTCAACCTGCGCGTATTGCCTGGAGCGAATCAGGAAATCCGTTTGCGCGCATCAATTCATGATGATGACGAACAACTCAGTGAAACGTGGACTTACTGGTGGCTACCAACGCCATGATTTGCAGGAGATACCGAATAGCATTGAATTCATGAAGAGTGTGGGTAGTGCTCGTCAGGAACGGAACCGTGCAGACATGGTTGGTTACTATTTGGGCGAATTCTCTATTTCATACCGACCGGTGCGTCACGGTCGTCCCGGTATCGGATCCACCAACTCCTCTCGGTTC
>CAIYIP010000244.1 GCA_903926285.1 uncultured Gammaproteobacteria bacterium | reverse complement strand
TGGAGCTGCGCCGTTTGCACCGGGTACGTTTGGTACTCTGGCTGCCGGTCCGCTGTATTTGCTGTTCGCCCAATTGCCGATGGGTTGGTATCTGCTGCTGCTGATAGCCACGTTCGGCATCGGCATTTATCTCTGTGAGCGCACCGCCAAAGATCTGGGCGTGCATGACCATGGCGGCATTGTGTGGGATGAATTTGTCGGCTACTGGATCACGATGGTGGCAGCGCCGTCAGAATGGTGGTGGCTGGTTGTTGGATTTGTGCTGTTCCGCTTTTTCGACATTCTCAAACCGTTTCCCATCAGCTGGCTCGATAAACATATCCATGGCGGGCTTGGCATCATGCTTGACGATGCCGTGGCCGGGACGTTTGCATGGTTGTGCCTGCAACTGCTCGTGCTTGCAATATCCGGCTGACAAGCGCGGCCTGAAACTACCTTAGCTTCCCTATAATAAAAAATGGCGGGCTCAATGGTTGTCTGATGCCGCCCAGCGCTTGGGGCGAAGAAGCGATCTGGAGCGATGTGGGACAGCCACGTCCATGCGCACAATCCGATACTCCACGCGCAGCAGGCAGTAGGCTGGTCGTCGTTTGTGCTCAATACCAACGGCAATGGTGTGCGTGATGCGGAGGAGGAGCCCGGAGCCGAGGCTGATGCTGCGAAAGACACCCGCATCCACTTCCAGTGCCGGCTTTCACGCCCAACTGCTTTGCTGCTGGCTGCGCAACAGCGCTAAATTACCAGCAAGATAAAGGGGCTGACAGTTTGCCCGCAGTTGGTCCCTCAATCAGCGTAACGCTGCAAGCGCAGGTTGATCTCGGTCAGAGCCGCTCCTTTTTGCAACAACGGGTTGGCCTTCTGCCACTTCACCGGCTATACTCCCGCCCCGCTTTAGCGCAGCCTCCCTCCCAGTAAAAACACCAGATTAGTGTCCAGGTGTAGTAAATAGTTCTGGAGCATTCAGACCATGCGGGAATACTTGCAGTTTTACATTGATGGCGCCTGGGTTAACCCGGTTACCGCCCGTACGCTGGATGTCATTGATCCGGCAACTGCTGCTGTTACCGGCCACATCAGTCTGGGCAGTGCTGCCGATGTAGACAAGGCAGTGCAGGCGGCCGTGAAGGCTTTCCGTCCCTGGTCGCGCACTACTCGCGCCGAGCGCCTCGCCGTGTTGAGACGTATTGTTGAGGAATTCACCAAACGTGTGCCCGAACTGGGCGATGCGATTACTGAAGAAATGGGCGCCCCTAAGTGGCTTGCCCAAGGCACTCAGGCCGCCATTGGTGTCAATCATTTCAAGACTGCCATTTCGATACTGGAAAATTACAAATTTGAAGAAGACCGCGGTACTAGCCGGATAGTGCGTGAACCTATCGGAGTCTGCGGCTTCATAACGCCCTGGAATTGGCCGATCCACCAGATCTGCGCCAAAGTTGCGCCAGCCCTGGCTACAGGCTGCACTGTTGTGCTCAAACCCTCTGAAATCGCACCGTTCTCAGGGCAGATTTTTGCCGAAATCCTGCACGCTGCCGGTGTCCCTCACGGCGTATTTAATATGATTCAGGGTGACGGTCCTACTGTTGGGCAGGCGATTGCCGAGCATCCCAAAATTGATATGGTTTCGATTACCGGCTCGACGCGTGCGGGTATTCTGGTAGCGCAGGCAGCAGCAAAAACTGTCAAGCGGGTACACCAGGAGCTGGGTGGCAAAAGCCCCAACATCATTCTGGAAGATGCCGACCTCAAAGCGGCTGTGACTGGCGGTATCAATGGCGTCATGATGAATTCAGGCCAATCCTGCCGTGCACCGACGCGTATGCTGGTGCCAAACAAATTACTGGATGAAGCCTGCGCCATAGCCAGGGAAGTAGCTGAATCCTGGAAACCGGGTGATCCCAAGCAGGATAGCCGTATGGGTCCCGTAATTTCCGAAGCGCAGTGGCAGAAAATCCAGCGATTGATTCGCAGTGGTATTACAGAAGGAGCACAACTTGTTACGGGTGGTCCCGGCAAACCAGAAGGCCTCGAAGAGGGCTATTATGTCAGACCAACGGTATTCAGGAATGTTAATAACAACATGGAAATAGCCAAAGAAGAAATCTTTGGGCCAGTCCTCAGTATCATTGGTTACGATACTGAAGAAGAGGCGGTAGAAATAGCCAACGATACTGAATATGGCCTTGGCGGCTATGTCCACAGCAAGGACATTGAACACGCCCGGACCATAGCCGCGCAGATCCGCGCTGGTTATATCAGTCTAAATAATGCAGGGCTCGACCTGAATGCGCCGTTCGGAGGTTACAAACAATCCGGTAATGGCCGCGAATTTGGTGATCAGGCCTTTGGCGAGTTTCTGGAGTACAAGTCCCTGTTGGGATTTTCTCCAGCGGCGTGAAGTCTGTTTTCAGGGGTGGAAACGGGAAGCGGCAGTGTTCTGAAAATGGACGTGTTGCTACAAAATAAAACTTGCGGTATCAGCATAATTAACCGGTATTTTTCTCAGTAAATTCACCGTAACCCGCTGATTGCCAAGGTCTACTCTACCGTGTAGAGTTCCGCCTTCGTTTTTACCGCGCATAAGAGGAAGTTAACAAAAATGAGCAAAAGTTTAGAAGACTTGTTACAAAGCGCAGGCAACACCGTTGACTTGTTGCGCAACTCCAAAATCGGTGCTTACGTGTATCCGGTGGTAGCTCCTGAATTCCATAACTGGCGCAGCGAGCAAAGAGCCTGGCGTGAATCTGCGGTACTTTTTGATCAATCCCACCACATGGTGGACATTTACATCAAAGGTCCTGATGCAATCAAATTGCTGTCCGACACCGCAATCAACAGCTTTGCCAGTTTCCCGGTTAACCGTGCCAAACAGTACGTACCAGTAAGCTACAGCGGTCATGTAATCGGCGACGGCATTCTGTTTCATCTATCCCAGAATGAACTCGTGTTTGTAGGCCGTGCCCCATCCGCTAACTGGATTCGTTTCCATGCAGAAACCGGCGGTTACAATGTTGAAATCATCCATGATGACCGCTCGCCTTCGCGTCCAGGTGGCAAACCGGTTAATCGTATCAGCTACCGTTATCAGATCCAGGGTCCAAATGCCTGGCCGATCATCGAAAAACTGCACGGTGGCAAACTGGAGCAGCTGAAATTCTTCAACATGGCCACGATGAACATCGCCGGCACTGAAGTTCGTACACTGCGTCACGGTATGGCCGGCGCACCTGGTCTTGAAATCTGGGGCCCATATGCTGATGGCGAGCGCATCAAGAATGCAATTCTTGAAGCCGGTGCCGAATTTGGCATGGTGCCAGTAGGTTCGCGAGCTTATGCATCCAACACCCTGGAATCTGGCTGGATCCCTTCTCCACTGCCTGCTGTTTATACCGGCGCAGAAATGAAATCCTACCGTGAGTGGTTGCCTGCAGCGGGCTACGAAGGCACTGGTGCCATCGGCGGCAGCTTTGTATCCACGAACATCGAAGATTACTACGTCACTCCTTATGAAATCGGCTACGGTCCATTCATCAAGTTTGACCATGATTTCATCGGTCGTTCCGCGCTCGAAAAAATGCAGAACAACAACCATCGCCGTAAAGTTACTCTGGCATGGAACAGCGAAGATGTGGTTGATGCTTTCGCGAGTATGTTCAAAAAAGGCGACAACGTTAAGTACATGGAGCTGCCTTTGTCCAACTACGCCAACTCCAACTTTGACGCAGTTATGGGTGGCGACAAGGTTGTTGGTCTGTCCATGTTCAGCGGCTACAGCTACAACGAACGCTCCATGTTGTCGCTGGCTACCGTTGATTCAGACGTTGAGATTGGTGCCGAAGTGGATTTGCTGTGGGGTGAAAAACCCAACACCGGCAAAACCACTGTTGAGCCTTCAACCCAGACTAAAATCCGTGCTCGCGTGAGCCCGGTTCCTTATGCTGAAGTTGTGCGTGCACAGTACGTGGACAGCAGCTGGCGCTCCAAGAAGTAAGCAGCACCTTGTTGTAAACAAAAGCCCGGTCACATGGCCGGGCTTTTTTGTTGCAGGTTAAAAATTACATCACATTAAATCCAGATTCAGTTTACGAAGTTGTTGCATGAATATTGTTGAAAAAATTGCCCAGGAATTATCAGTAAAAATTACCCAGGTTGTAGCTGCTGTTGCCTTGCTTGATGAAGGCTCGACGGTT
>CAIYIP010000243.1 GCA_903926285.1 uncultured Gammaproteobacteria bacterium | reverse complement strand
CCATGGGCTCCAGGAGTGAGGTTGATGATCTTGCCTGCGACCCTGATTCCGGGTTGCTCAGCGTCTGTTTGAAGATGCGCCGCCATGCTCGAGGTCTGGTTGCCTGCAGTGGGTTGGGCAGTACATGTATCCCCGGGTGCAGTAGCATTTTCCTGTAACGCAGCGCAGCTTGCGAAGTATTGCCGGCTGAATCTTCGCCTCTGCCACCAGCAGTCAGCAATATAAAAGCGGAAATTACGCGCGTTTTTAGATGTTTCTGATGTGAATTCATGACGCATTTCCTTTGCAGTTTTAGAGAAGGCGTTCCTCCCGTTACCTACCGTACACGCAACATCCATGCCGCCCAGAAAATTGCCGCATGCCGCGCAGAGTGAAAGCTGGAGTCAGAAAAAATGTGCCAATGAGTGTGCTGCTGTGCAAATTATTTACACTCAGGTTTGAGGCAGGCAATAACTACACGCGTAAAAAATACGCAGCAGGTTTGTCACGCCACCGTGAAAGTGGCCTGCAGAGGCACATGGTCAGAAAGCTCCTGCCAGTTTTTGCCATTGAGGGATTGACAGGATTCCAGTGTGAGGCCGCTGTAGTAAATGCGGTCGACACAGAAAAGCGGATAGTGTGCAGGAAAGGTTTTCGCATGGCGCTTCTGGCTTTGCATGAAAACTTCCTGCAGGCCGAGTGCAGGGTCAAGATAACGATTCACCTGGCGGCTGGTCCAGTCATTAAAATCGCCTGCAATGATAATAGCTTCATGATGCTCGCGAATTGTTGCCAGATGCCGGTTGAGTGCAAAGATCTGGCCCTTGCGTTCAAAACCCAGCAAACCGAAATGTACACACAACACATGCACGCGTGTAGTTGTTCCGGGAAGTTGCAAAGTGCCGTGTAACAGGCTGCGGCTCGCCTTCTTGAACAGCGAGACATTGATGTTGGCCCACTCGGCGAAGGGATACTTGCTGAGTATGGCGTTGCCATGATGGCTGGTATCGAGAATAGCATTCTTGCCGTAAGCGTAATGAGTCCACACCTCGTCAGCCAGAAATTCAAACTGGGAAGCAGCAGGCCAGTTGCTGATTTTGCTGGCATGGCCATCGTGGGCACCTGTAACTTCCTGCAGGAACACCAGGTCCACATTGGCTTCACGTATCAGTTCCCTGATTTTGGGCAGCACAAAGCTGCGGTTGCCGCTCGTGAAGCCTTTATGAATGTTGTACGTAAGTAAGCTTAACTGCATGAATCAGCGGGGCCGTCTTTTGCGGAAAATCCTGGGGTTTGCAATGATGAATCTCTGGATCACCTGTTCGAGAAAGGAGTCGTCGCCAGCAGTTTTGAGATAACCGTAACCGAGTAAAGATATGGTCAACGCGCTTATGCCATTGACGATGAGATCCCACATGGTATCGACAAGACCTGACTTCTGCATGTTCAGGCCAAAAAAACTGTCCATCGTAAATTCGAAAATTTCCCAGAGCGAGCCAAAGCCCAATGCAAACATGAACGCGAACAGCGCGATAAATCCGGGCGTAAGATGCATATCAATTCTTCTATTCTGGTTTATTACGTATACCAGCAGAAATCCCGTGATGCCGACCAGAAAACCAGCGCCTGAATGAAGCACAAGATCCCACCACCAGAAACGAAGATAAAAATTTTGCGCCTCACCAAGGAACAGCGACATATAGATGAAGATGACAGCAGTCGTGTCGAATTCGAGTGGAATTCTGATATGAAAATAACGCGCCGTCATGATTGGGAGAAAGGTAACAAGCATGATGGTAAGTGACTCGAAGGCGGCCTGGTAATTGCCTCCAAGCAAAAGCATCAGAGCACCGATGCCGATGGTTGCCTTTAGAAAAACGCCGATCCATCTTGTCAGATTAATATATTGCGGTTGCTGGACTTCGGGAACTTCCTCTTTTGGTAGCATTCTTGCTTCTTCATCAGACTGGACGAGTACAGAGCGTAACAGTCGCCTGCTGCTTTGTTAAGGCATAAACATGAAGTATCCCGGCTGATTATTTCAGGCGTGAGGCAGATCATCCGCAACTCTTCAGCAACTATCCCGGGATTTCCAAGCCTCTGCACTGGGAAGAAGTGAGCTCAAAACTCGACCCCAGGGATTTTAATCTCCAGACGACCATGGCGAGGGTTAAAAGAGAGGGTGATCTATGGCAGGGAGTTTTAACGCGAACTATAGATCAGCAAAAGATTGCTGAAGTCTTGAGAACATCGCTGAAAAAACCTGAATCCATTTTACAACCAGACGTCCATCGGTAACTGATTCAGACAGTAATATAAAAAAGGTAGTTGCAGGTAAAATTTCCAAACTGTCGTAACAACAATAATTTTTATTCGGCTTGACTAGTGCTTGCGTTAATACTCAATTTGTTGAATTTTGATGAATTTCTATTATTGGCTTAACCGTCGCATTGAGTGGCGTGCAGAACTTAGTCTGGAAAACGAGTTTACGAGTTGTCGTTACACCGGTGGAGAGAAACGCCATGTTAAATTGGGCAGTGATATTTCTGGCATTATATTTGGCAGCAATGGTGGTATGAACGTTTCATGACGATTCGCGAAACAGAGACATGCATTAGCAGGCAGAAGACAAGCCGTAAAATCAGTATGATTCAGATAGCGGCTTCAACCAGCAGCGTCAACCAAGGTGCAGACAAAATCAGCACCAAGCCCACTATTCGCTTTATTGACCCCTCAGAAACATCCTGTCCAGATCGGCAACTGACAACAACACCCACGTTGGTCGGCCATGATTACACTGGCCACTGCGTTCGGTGTGTTCCATGTCGCGTAGTAATGAATTCATTTCGGGAATAGTGAGCTGGCGATTGGCGCGTACCGAGCCATGACAAGCCATTGTCGACAGCAGCTCATCACGCTTCGCTTCAATACGATCGCTGGTGCCATGTTCGGCGATATCGGACAGTACATCGCGCAGCAGTTGCTCTGAGTTGGCATTTTTGAGGATGACTGGAATCTGGCGAATACTCAGTAGTTCGGGACCCATTCTTTCGACGCGCAAGCCAAGCTCGGCAAGTTGCTCCTGGCAGCTTTCTGCGCAGTCTGCTTCACTTTCACTCACTGCTACCGCCAGAGGCACCAACAGAGGTTGTGCCCTGATGCCGTCGCTTTCGGCCGCTGTTTTCATATGCTCGTATGTGATGCGCTCGTGAGCTGCATGCATGTCGATCACGATCAAGCCCTGGGCGTTTTGCGCAAGAATGTAGATGCCATGCAGTTGCGCGATGGCGTAACCGAGTGGCGGGATATCAGCAGGTGATTCGGGTAGAGGTGTACCTGGACTTGTACGGAAGCTGTCATAACTCGCCAACTGATTACGAATTTGCATTGCTGAAGCATTGCTGTGTTGCTGTCCGCTTGGATAGGAAAGTGTCCCGGGGGAATAGAGTGGCATACGTTCCTGGCCGTTGAAGGTGCCAGTGCTGGCGCTATTCTCCATGAACGGCTGGTTATCATCCGGAAGATTCTTGTCGAGCCGATCCTGGGGTCTGACTTCGGCCAAGGCTCGGTGCAGGGCACTGAACAGGAAATCATGCACGAGCCGGCTGTCGCGAAAGCGCACTTCATGTTTGGTTGGGTGCACATTCACGTCTACCAAGGTGGCATTGAGTTCGAGGTACAGTACAAACGCAGGATGGCGGCCATGGAACAACACATCGCGATAAGCCTGCTTGATCGCATGGCTAACGAGCTTGTCGCGGATCACGCGGCCATTGACGTAAAAATACTGCAGGTCGGCCTGGCTGCGTGAAAACGTCGGTTGCGATACCCAGCCCCAAAGTTTGAAGCCGTTTCTCTCGAAATTGATAAACACCGAATTCTCGACAAACGCAGGGCCACATACCTGTGCCACGCGGCGTTGTTTTTCGGCATCGCTGAGAGCTTTGTCGTAACGATGGATCACGCGCTGGTTATGCTGCAGCACAAAACCTACATCGTAACGACTTAACGCCAGGCGTTTGACGATGTCTTCTATGCGCTGGAATTCAGTTTGTTCGGTGCGCAAGAACTTGCGGCGCGCGGGGGTGTTGAAAAACAGGTCTCGCACTTCCACGCAGGTACCTGCGGGGTGGGCCGCGGGACTGATCGTGGAAACCATGTCGCGACCTTCGGTTTCGACTTGCCAGGCTGCATCAGCAGGCTGGGTACGGGAGATAAAACACAAACGCGAAACTGAACTGATGCTGGCGAGCGCTTCGCCGCGAAAACCAAGGCTCACAATTTTTTCGAGGTCGTCGAGTGTGCTGATCTTGCTGGTGGCATGGCGACTGAGGGCGAGCGGCAGATCATCCTTGTCGACACCAACGCCGTTATCGCGCACACGAATCAGCTTGATGCCGCCCTGTTCGAGATCGATTTCGATACGGTCGGCCTGGGCATCAAGACTGTTTTCGAGCAGTTCCTTGACTACGGAAGCCGGGCGTTCAACCACTTCTCCAGCAGCAATCTGATTGGAGAGGCGCTGGCTGAGAAGCTGGATTCTGACGGGGTGGAGTAGAGACACTTAACCTGTTGGGATTTTGAGAACCTGACCAACCCGTATGTTATCACTCTTTAACTGATTCGATTCACGGATGCGGGCCATGGAGACTGAGTAGCTGGTGGCGATTTCGGAAAGGGTTTCGCCGCGTGAAATTTTGTGCTCAATAAAAACCGTTTCTGCAGGTTCAGTTGCGGCCGCTCCAGGAATTTTCAGCGTCTGGCCAAGCTGTACGGTCGAGGAATTCATATTGTTGGCTTTTTTGAGCTCTGCCATTGAAACCCCAAAACCATCGGCAAGTTCCGAGAGCGTATCGCCGCGCCTGACGACATAGCTGCCTGGTGTGGCCTGTGGCTGATCATCATCGCCATTAGCTTTTTCCCAGGCGACCAGTGTCCCGCGGGGCGGACGTTCGGAGAACCAGCTGGTTATGCCAGTAACAACAGCGCCGGCAAAACGCTCGCGCCATGCTGGAGAATCGAGATTTTTGGCGTCTTCCGGATTGGTGATGTAGCCGGATTCAATCAGTAATGACGGAATGTCAGCTGATTTCAATACCACAAATTCAGCCTGTTCGACGTTG
>CAIYIP010000242.1 GCA_903926285.1 uncultured Gammaproteobacteria bacterium | reverse complement strand
GCGCGGTAACCACTGAAGGTACACAAATTTCTATGTCATTCACCCGTAATAGATCGTGCATTTCTCCCCCGGCATTTCCGGTGAGAGCAACGACTCGCAAGCCGCGCTGATGCGCAACCTTTACTGCTTCAAGCACATTGAGTGAATTGCCGCTCGTGGAAATGGCCAGCAGAACATCTCCTTCGCGACCGAGCGCGCGAATCTGTTTGGAGAAAATTTCGGTATAACTGTAATCGTTGGCGATCGAAGTCAGCGTGGAAGTATCAGTTGTGAGAGCTATCGCTGGTAAAGAGGGACGCTCACGTTCAAAACGATTTAGCAGTTCCGAGCAAAAATGCTGCGAATCACTCGCAGAACCACCATTGCCGCAGGCCAGTATTTTGCCCTCGGCCAAAAGTGACTGAACCATGGCTTCGGCAGCCGCAGTGACAGGGGTAGTAAGAAGCTCCTGCGCCTGCCTTTTGGTGTCTATGCTGGCAGTGAAGTTTTGCTTTACCCTTTCCTGAAGATTCATCAATATTCCGTGTTTTAAAACTGCCTTGACTATTCTACTTGAAACAGCCTGAACACTCTATGAATGTGGTGATTTCTCAACCCGCCTTCCGTATTCAACTTGTGTTCAAGCTTTATTCAAAGGCATTTGGCAGCCACGAGAATTGCACATCGCTATTTTTTTTCGTAATCCCGACAACGTCAAACCGGCATTGAAGCGAGTCATAAGTTTTATGGCGCAGTAAATAGTGCTGGGCCGCTCGCCGCACTTTCAGTTGTTTGCGGCGATCCACTGTCTCGATTGCGGAACCAAAATCTTCAGCTTCCCTGAAGCGGACCTCGACAAATATCAAGGTGCGCTTGTGCATCATGATCAGATCAATTTCGCCAGCGGCACATCGGTAATTTTTTGTCACGAGACGTAGGCCTTGTTTTTGTAAATAGCGCAAGGCCAAAGATTCAAAGTGAAGACCTTTCGGGACTAGCCACTTGCGTGGATTGAGAGCAGGCATCTGGATCCTCCTTGATCCGTTACTTTCCTACTAGGTATAAGTTGAAATGAGGCAATCAGTTTTCTATTACTGCGCGACCCTCACGAATGACGGCCCAGGTCAGTTCGCGCTCGATAGTATTATTTGGTCCGAGTTTTAATATGCCCGTGGCGCCTGTAATGTTGCTATCGCTGTCCTCCTGAAACAGTCGTAAGCGGGGATACAGCCGAAAGGCATCAATCCCAAAAGCCTGTAGTCGCAAGTTCTGGGCAGAATTCATCGGAAACAAATCACGTGTGCGTTTGGTTGCGGGATTTCCAGTATTCAGTAACCATGGGCTGTCACCAAATGTCACTCCGTTGATGTCCTTGTCTTCCAGCGGCCGCGGCTCGCCCGAATACACATCCTGGCTCGCGTAAACCGGAATATCCCCTGCAAATAAATAGGCCAGGCTTGGTACGATCTGGCGCGCCGATGCGGGCTGGGCCAACAGGTAAATAAAATCGACATCCTGCCGTCGATGTTGAACAAATTGTACTGGTTGCCGGATGAGCTCGCGAAGTCGTTGATTACGATTCTCGCTAGCGGTCAGCAGTAGCATGTTTGATATCGTTGATGTGTAGTTATCAGTATAAGTATCTACCGACGCTACGGTGCCTCCAAGCCGTTTCCATTCGCTCAGAAAACTTTCGCGCTTGCGGGCATAGATATCATTGCCCGCACTATCTTGCGGGCCAAGGATTGCCACGCGCCGATGGCCATCCTGCCAGGCTTTATGTGCCAACTGGCGCGCCTCATTTTCGGGCGCAAGTGAAAATTGAAAAAACAAAGGTGATGCGGAAGGCTGTCCTTCAGCGTTATTCAACGCAAGCGTGGGTACGCCGAGATCGATTTCCTGTTGCAACAAGGTGACATCCTGCTTCAACAAAGGACCAATAATAAGTTGGGCTCCTTCCATGCGCGCTTGACGATGCAAAATCCGCACATCGCTGGTCCCGTCAGTATCATAAATTTTAATTGCCGGGACTTGTCCGCCAATTTCCTGAAGATCGAAGTAGGCGCTCATGAATGCGTCGCGGACGATAGTGCCAGCTGTAGTATCCAAAGGTAGCAAAAGTGCTATTCTTTCTGGTCTTTCCTGCACCATGACTTCAGTCAGTGCCATTTCTTTCGGCAGGATAATGGCGGCGGGGTGACCAGTCCTTGCCGCAAGCCAGCTTCGTAACTCAGCCAATTGTCGATCAAGGTTGTTGTCGTATGTGCGGCTGATCAGTGCCAGTTCATACCAGCCTTGCAGCTCAGGATTGCCAGCTGCATTGGCCTGCCCCTGTAACTGCGGCAGCGACAGTGCATTCAATGCCGACCATATTGCTTCATGGTTAGCGCGTTTCGCATCAGGTGTAAGCAGTGCGTCGAGTTCAATCCGCTCAACCATGCTCTGCTGGATTCTGCCCGTAGCAAATTGTGCTTGAGCGCGTAGCTCGTGGTAACGAATCCGGGTCTGGCTATCGAGTTGCTGGAGATTGGGGAAATTGCTTGCTCTTAACAGGGTTATGACATCAGAAGGCTTCTGTGCGGCAATCGCTAACTCTGCCTGTAACAGCAGCATACTGGATCTGGTGTTGGCATCCAGCATTTCGCTATCTATGAATGCTGCGACATTCGCTGCTTCAGCATTGTTTCCCTGATCTTGAAGTAATTGGGCTGCCTGCAACAGTAGTTTTGCTGCTTGTTCGGGGGCAGCGCTAGCAGCTTGTTGCAAAATGTCATCAACAGTCAGGACGCGAGCTTCCGGTTCTGGAATAACGACTTCTTCGACGACAGGAGGTGGCTCTGGTGGCGGCGGTGTTGAGCTGCAAGCTTCAAGCAGTGCCAGCACCAACAACGAACACAAAATACAATGGTTGGAATTAATAGAAATCATGCCGAATTGTTTAAGCGTCCTGGCCTGGCTAATTGCGTTTCAGTATAGCGCAAGGTTGTTGGCCTTCCACCTCTAATGTCGGTGATCGGGGTGGACAAGCGCAATAATATTTTCCTGACGATGTGTTTTGCATGACAATTTTTTCAAATATGTCGCAATTGTGGCAAGATGACAGCCCACCCTGGTTTGGTAATAACAGAGAATTCCATGGCCTTAACTTCTTCCACAATGCTCGCACTGGGAACACCGGCGCCCGATTTTAGCTTGCCTGCCACCGACGGTTCGATCGTCAGTTTGAGCAGCTTCAAAATTAAAAAACTGCTGGTAGTGGCTTTTGTCTGCAACCACTGCCCCTTCGTTAAACATATTCGCTCGCAACTTGCTGAGGTCGGCGGTAAGTATCAGGCCAGAGGAGTAGGCTTTGTTGCTATTAACAGTAATGACATTGCCGCTTTCCCTGCAGATAACATGGAAAAGATGCGGGAAGAGGTAAAGGCCATTGGTTATTCCTTCCCCTATCTTCTTGATGAAGACCAAGCGATCGCCAGAGCTTATGACGCTGCATGCACTCCGGATTTTTATTTGTTCGATGCGGCGCGGAGGCTGATCTACCGCGGTCAGTTTGATGGCAGCAGGCCGGGCAATAATATTCCTGTTACCGGACATGATTTGTGCGCAGCCATGGATGCAGCATTACAAGACAAACAGATCGCTGAGGAACAAAAACCCAGTATTGGCTGCAATATAAAATGGAAGCCTGGCAATGAGCCAAATTGAACTGGAGTCGTACCTTTGAGTGGCAAACTCTTCATAGTAGCAACGCCGATAGGAAATCTGGGTGATATCAGCGAACGCGCGCTCAGCGTGTTGCGCGAGGTGGACCTGATTGCGGTGGAGGATACCCGGCATAGCCGTACTCTGCTGCAGCAGTTCGGCATAAGCACGCCTATGCTTGCCTATCATGACTTTAACGAGGGTCAGCAAGTTGCAAAATTGCTTGAAAGAATCACGAGCGGCGAGGATATAGCCCTTATTTCTGATGCGGGCACTCCACTTGTTTCTGATCCCGGGTATCAACTTGTGCGTCAGGCGCATATTCGGGGTATCAAAGTAGTTCCTGTTCCCGGGGCGAGTGCGGTTATAGCCGCACTTTGCAGTGCCGGACTTGCTTCCGATCGTTTTACTTTTGAAGGTTTTCTGCCGGCGCGGTCCGCAGCTCGCAAAGCTACGCTGCAGGCTCTGCAAAAAGAATCCCGTACAATGATTTTTTATGAGGCTCCTCACCGCATAGTGGAATGCCTGGTTGATATGCTTGAGTGTCTGGGTGGAGGGCGCGAAATAACGATGGCAAGGGAATTGACGAAAACTTTTGAAACAATCAAGCACACAACTGTTGCTGAGTTGCTCGAGATGGTGCGCAATGATGCGAATCAACAGAAAGGCGAAATTGTTCTTGTGGTTGCCGGCTCGCGGGCAGAAGCGCAACTTATCGATCCGCAGGTGTTGCACACTTTAAAGGTGTTGCTCGCTGATCTACCGCTGAAGCATGCATGTGCGCTGGCAGCGCAAATTACTGGGATCAAAAAGAACTTTTTGTATGAAGCCGCGCTGCAGATGAAACAGAAAAAAGATTAAAAGTTTCTTTGCATAATTTGGCGTACGAAAAAGACTGATAGGTTCGTAATGAGCCGCCCGATATGATGATGGTTGAGTCGGCCAGACAACCGCTGTAGTTCAGATTGAGCTATGGAGGAAAGTCCGGGCTCCAAAGAGCAGGGTGCCAGGTAACGCCTGGGAGGCGCGAGCCTACGGAAAGTGCAACAGAAAAGAAACCGCCTGTTCACGCTTGCGTGAAGAGGTAAGGGTGAAATGGTGCGGTAAGAGCGCACCGCATGGGTGGCAACATTCCATGGCTAGGTAAACCCCACCTGGAGCAAGGCCAAATAGGGATCCATTCAGGTGTGGCTCGCACCGGATCCGGGTAGGCCGCTTGAGGTATGTGGTGACACATATCCCAGATGAATGGTTGTCCACGACAGAACCCGGCTTATCGGCCGACTCACCAGATCATTTTTTGCCCTAAACAGCTTCCCACCATGGTGGGAAAATATTTTTCAGCCTCCTCTCTTCACACTTCACTTTAAGATTGATCCATACCTTTTTGTAATACTTTGGCTTTGAGTTTCTACTCATTGGGCCTATCCCCAGTCCGCACCCCTTCGATTTGGTTTTCCCTGTAAAAACAAGGAAATAAGGCCTTGCTTGCCGTAATTCGGTGGAATATAGTGACTGAAAAGTGGGTGCAAAGTAGCTGTGAAGTGGGAAAAAGGAGCAATATCTCTGTCATAAGGAGGCTCTTGCGAAATTGTTGCTCACCGCGCCAGGCTCGCAGAAGGGTTCGAGCTTGGCATTTAGTTGTTTTTAAAGAAAAAATCGGGGTTTTAAGTGCAGTTAGCTGGTTTACACATGGTTGCGCTCGACGCAAAGGGTCGCCTCGCGATTCCTGCGCGTTATCGCGACCTTATTGAGCAGCGCTGCCAAGGCAAGATGGTTATTACGATGCAGCATCATGGCCAGTCCCTGATGCTTTATCCCGAAGTCGATTTTGACGAGGTCGCGCGTGCGGTAAGCAAACTGTCCGATTTTGATCCCACCGAAGCCAACATGAAGTATCTGATTATTGGTCACGCTTCCTACCTT
>CAIYIP010000241.1 GCA_903926285.1 uncultured Gammaproteobacteria bacterium | reverse complement strand
TCCATACCGGTGGGACCAGCCCCTGTGGTTTGCCAGTTGATATCCGACTCAGGACCACCCGACAGCGTCTGGGTGCTGCCCGGAGTTCCTGGCAGCGCCGCCAGGCTACCTTGACTAAAGGGTTCGATGCGAGTGCCGTCCTGGCTGAATTTCATCCAGTCGAGCGCCGTCGAGCCAGTAGCGCGGATCAAACCGGTGGGTGAACTGGTGTTGGTTACTACATTCGTTTTGGTTATTCGCTGGGGACCTGCGGCGCAGTAGATGTTGACTACACACCTGTTCGGGTTTCCTGCAGGGAGTGCGGCAGCGGCCGCCCATGCAGGGTTGGTCACGTAGCCCCACATATCTTTAGTTTGGTCCCAGCGATATTTATCAGGTTGGATTTCGTCGATGTGCCGCGCTTCCACCGAACCGATCAAATGCAAGCGACCAAAGGCCTTGCCGGCTGCAACAGAGAATTCGTATTGCTTGCCGGTTCTGTCGTACTCGTGCATACCAGTTCCGCCACTGAGTTTGAGGCCTTCGAATTCACGGTCGAGTACAAAGTTGACGACGCCACCGAGGGCGTCAGCGCCGTAAGCTGCAGAAGCACCACCGGTTACTACATCCACGCTGCGCATCAATGCTGTCGGGAACATGTCGACGTTGACGGTGCCGCGTTTGTCAGTAGGTACTACTCGAGCGCCATCGAGCAAAGTCAATGTACGCGAGATACCAGCGCCGGTAGACGCGCTGTTCAGGTTGCGGATGTTCAATGCGCCAGGACCACCGGAACCCACGGAAGGGTTGCCGCCGTCACCGCGTTGCGGCGAACCGTTGTTAAAAAACTGCGGCAGTCCATCTAGCTGCTGCGATATGGTACTACCCGGCTCGTTATTGAACAGCTCCTCGGTAGTGACCGTTGTCACAGGCACCGGGGTCTCCATCCCCGAAGTTCGCAGGATACGAGTGCCGGTAACCCTGATTTCTTCCAGCTGTTGCGGTGGTGCGTTCTGTGCCAGTGAAATGCCAGGCACACCGTATAGGGCAGTGATGGCAGTGATGGCAGCAATGGACAGATCGAGCGTTTTTCTTTTGAATCCCCTGATTTGGTCATTGGTCATGATTTTCCCCTCGCTTGGCAAAGCCTTAAGATGTTGTGGATATTCTTGCTGTTATTTTGCACCAGTCGATCATAAATGCCGCACCCCCTGCACAAAACCGCAACAGGGCAACGCAAAAATGAAGGATAAGCGCGAGAACAATCTACTTTTGGATCAAAAACCGTATTAGGACAACCTGTTTGTAGCAAACAAATCAATCCTGCAAGGAAACTAACGTTAGTTAAGGTGCAAGTCAAAAAATTAATGTGCATTAAAAATGCAATAATACCGTCCGGTTCGGTTTGTCTGCGTGAGGTCTTCCGCATTGTTTTTTGCGCAAGAGATAATTTGCGAAACAACTTTGCGGAGCGCAGGTTCGGTATTGCCTCGAATGAAAGCATTGGCGGGACAGCCACCTCGAAATTCGCCGATCCATGCCGTCGGCAGCAGCGCCGCGCAATCTGCGCGGCTTGGGTGAAACATGCTGGCTGTGCTCGCAGCTTTTAGCTACCTTAGGCCTGAATTATTTTGAACATTATTAGGTTTTGACTTCTGCTACCGATGGAACATTCATTTATTGATTCGGTGCTCGCCATTTTCCAGAGTTTCACCGACTACATGTTTGTCTTTCTTGCAAAGATGCTTCCGAAGCTGATTGAGCCGGCTTTTATTGCCACGTTCCTGTTTTTTACCCTGGTGATCTGGATAGGCATGAGCGGAGATGACAGAGAGCCGGTTTCCTCGTTTTCCAAAGCTGGTTTTATTGCCTTCATCGCCACGGTTTTTATGTTTGCAATGACTACGAATTAACAATCCAGGCCAAGAGGGTGGGTGCGACCTTGGGTTCTCCGCACCATTCCTTTCCACAGTTATTCCTCATTTCAAAGGATTGAACAGACAGCGATTTAGCGTGATGATGGCACCGCTTTTAAGCACTTCAGAAGCCCATAACATCCCGGTCCGGAAATAAGCCAAGCGGGGCCACCCCAAACCTGAAGCACCCAATGATAATAATAGAGAGCGTATCGTGAAATTTACTGCATTAAATCTTAAAAAAATGGTTTTCCCGTGTGCTGTTCTAGCACTGGGTGGAACCCACTATGCACTAAGTGCTCCAGCAGAAATTCCCAACCTTAACGGCGTCTGGCAATGGGGCCAGTGTGAGGGCGCCGATGGCTTCGGTTGCATGTTGCTGGAAGAAGATGATGCACGCCTGACAACACGCGCCAAGGCCTACCGCGACGCCATCGATGAAGTGGCACAGCCCAAATATGATTGCGCTCCCATCTCAATTCCGCACATGTGGACCGATCCGTATTCACACCAGATTGAACAGCTTGAAGACCGCGTCATTTTCACTTATGGCAAGGACGATGTTGTGCGCACTGTGTGGCTAGATGGCCACGGCTTTGAAGAGCCGGTCAACCAGTTCTTTTATTTCGGCTATTCAACTGGTCATTATGAAGATGGTGCATTACTCGTGGAAACCACGCATTTCTCTTTTGATCCGCAAGGACTCAACGCCGATTTCAGACTGGCCTCTTCCACCCAGAAAAAAGTCACCGAGCGTTATGAGCTGGACGGTGACGACCTGATACTCGAAGTCGCCACAGTGGATACATTTTTCCTGAAAGCGCCCTGGGTTTACAAAGTACGCTCGAAGCGCGATGAATTTCCACTGACCTTGCCATGGGCCTGCGACGTGGAAGGCTCACGCCAGATATTGAAACTGCTGCCGAGCATTTATCCGCAGGATCCGAT
>CAIYIP010000240.1 GCA_903926285.1 uncultured Gammaproteobacteria bacterium | reverse complement strand
GACACAGTTTCCCGTATCTCCGGCAGAGGCGTAGGTCTCGATGTCGTGCAGGACGAAATCAGCCAGATTGGCGGTGATATCGAGATTGTCTCCGTCCCAGGGCAGGGCACGACGTTCCGCATTCGTCTACCGTTGACCTCGTCACTCAACAGGGCCTTGTTGTTCAATGTCAGTGGCGCCGAGTACGTCATGCTGCTGAATACTATCGACGGCATTATTCTCGAGAAGAATGCAACACTGCAGCGCAGTTATGGCGAAGACAACCCCGCTCTGTTTGATTACGCAGGCAAGACCTATGAGCTGGCTTATCTGGGATCGTTGCTCGACGAACGCGCCATGCCAGAATTCCGTGGCGGCAAGGATGCATCTTCATCGCTTGTACTGGTGTCCGGTGGCGGCAAAAATCTTGCGCTGCACGTGGACACGGTGAGCGGAAGCAGGGAACTGGTGGTGAAATCGTTGGGTCCGCAGTTCTCGAGCCTTCCTGTGTTGACAGGTGGTGTGATTCTTGGCGATGGCCGTGTGGTCGTCGTACTCGATCCGCGTTTTCTCGTTGACAGCCAGCTGGCTAAGACGAGCGTGGTTGCGAAGCAAGAAACGACCGCCAGGAACGAAGTGCCGACAGCCGAATTCGGGACAGGCAAAACCATCATGGTGGTTGATGATTCGATTACCGTCCGCAAGGTTACATCCGCGATTCTCAAGCGTAATGGAATGAATGTAATACTCGCCAAAAACGGCCTTGAAGCTGTTGAGTTGCTTCACACGACGCGGCCTGACGTCATGTTGCTGGATATTGAAATGCCGAAGATGGATGGCTTTGAAGTCGCAGCGTATGTCAGGCGGCAGGACAACGGCATGAAGGATTTGCCCATTATCATGATTACCTCGCGCATTGGTGACAAACACCGCAGCAGGGCGGCGGAAATCGGCGTCAATCAATATATGTGCAAGCCCTTCCAGGAAGTAAACCTGCTCGAAGCGATTGCGGGGTACAACTGACATGCAGACGATAACAACCGCATCATCTGGAATGAACATGGATACACACACCGCAAGCCTGGTCGATACGAGCCAGGGTGAACCCCGCAGCAGTTGTTTTCTGATCAAGGTGGATAAACTGCAGCTTATCGTGCCCAGGATACTAGTCGCGGAAGTGGTCGACCTGGAGGGCATTACCTTTATCTCTAGTCTCAACAAGGACATAAAAATGTTCGAATGGCGCGACTATCAGGTACCTCTGGTCAGTGCGAGTCTGCTGAGCCCCGAGTGTACGACGCAGATTCACAGACACAGCAAGGTCATCGTTTTTCACGCCGTGGTGAACCGGAACAAGCTGCCGTTCTATGCCTTTATCGCGTCCACTAACCCCAGGCTTGTTGTGGTGTCTGCCGCTTCGATAGAGGAACAGCTGGCCGAGGCAAATCAGTCCTCCGACTCCGACGCGGTGTTGATGCCGGTAATGGTCGAAGGTGAGATGGCTGCTATTCCTCGAGTCCAGCAGATAGAAAAATTAATTCATGACAGCATGCCCGGCAGGGGCTGACACACAGGCTGGCAGTCAGCGCCCTCCATGTGTGGTCATCCATGCCAAAATCATCACGCTGAAGTGCCTGCATGAACCGGCAATCAGAAAGATCGACGCCAGCAGCACCAGTTTCTGGGCCGCCAAAAACAAAAGTGAGGCTGAGGCAAAAGGTCTTGGCTTGCTTGAGCGCCAGCGCGTCAAGCTTTGGCTCAGGCACGCTTACGCGCAGATCGACAGTGTGATGATCTGAGGGAAAAAGTAGTTCTCTCAGTGTAGCGGCAGGGTGTGACGGGACCTCCCTATTTTTTCGCTTCTTCTCTTGCAACTTGCTCAATACGTGCCTGTTCTTCCCGCGCCTCCTGCTCAGCATGGGCGCGCTCGGCTGCTTCGGTCTGAGCTGCTTCAAAAGCCGTCTGCTCTTCCTGCTGCGCATTCAAACGTGCTTGTTCAGCCTCAGCTTCGACCGACGCATATTCAACACGAACCTGTTCTTGCTGCTGAGCGATCAAACGTGCTTGTTCAGTGGCGGCCTCAGCAGCTTGTTGTTCGGCTGCGGCCTGCTCGGCAAGTACCTGTTCTTGCTGCAAGACGGCCATGCTAGCAGCTTCCTCAACACTTGACTGGCGCGCGCCAACTCCTTCAACAGATGGGACGAGAGGAGCGCCGTTGCCTGCCTGGCCATCACGGTCGCGACTCCGGTCCGGACGGCTGGCGCCGGACGCATCGGGGTCACGATAGTTTCCATCACCACGTTCCAGAT
>CAIYIP010000239.1 GCA_903926285.1 uncultured Gammaproteobacteria bacterium | reverse complement strand
TCTTGAGATGTTGCCTGTCACCCACCTCAAGGGTGTCGGCCCCAACCTTGCTGCGCGCCTCGCCAATCTTGGTATCCGCACAATTCTTGATCTGCTGTTTCATTTACCACTGCGTTATCAGGATCGCACTCGTATCACGGCAATCGGCGGTTTGCGGCAGGGTACTGATGTTGTAATCGAAGGCTTGATTGCCGGCAGCGCTATCATGTTCGGCAAGCGCCGCAGCCTGATGGTCAAGGTGCAGGACGGCACAGGTGTAATGTCGCTGCGTTTTTATCATTTCAGCGCAGCGCAAAAGAATGCGCTGTTGACCGGCGCGCGCATTCGCTGCTTCGGTGAAGTGCGTTATGGCAAAAGCGGTGTCGAGATGTATCACCCCGAATATCAATTGCTCATTGATGCGGCGGCAACGCCCCTGGCAGAGAATCTCACGCCTATTTATCCTGCAACGGAAGGCCTCCAGCAAAACCGGCTGCGCAATCTGCTCGGCCAGGTTTTTGGTCTCATGGAAAAAACGCAGGCGTTGACGGACTACCTGCCACCTGCGCTGCGTGAGCAATATGGTTTTGTACCGCTGCTTGATGCGCTGCGTTTTATTCATCAGCCACTCGTGGATGTCTCTCTCCAGCAACTGAGTAATGGTGATCATCCTGCGCAGGTGCGTCTCGCATTCGAGGAATTGCTCGCCAACTATTTGAGCCTCCGTAGATTGCGCGATCAGGCGCAAGCACAAGCCGCTCCCGCATTGCCTGCCAAAGGGTCGCTCTGCAGCAAGTTGCTCTCGGCATTGCCGTTCACGCTCACTGGGGCGCAGCAACGTGTGTTTCGCGAGATCAGTCGCGATCTTAAGCGTACGCAACCAATGCTGCGACTTGTGCAAGGTGATGTGGGTTCCGGCAAAACCTTGGTCGCTGTGCTCGCAGCACTGCAGGCTGTAGAGAACAATCATCAAGCGGTCATCATGGCGCCCACAGAAATTCTCGCTGAACAGCATTTCCTCAATCTGGAACAATGGCTACAACCACTCGGGGTGAATCTCTGTTTTCTGAGCGGCAGAATCAAAGGCAAAAAACGCGCAGAAGTTCTGGCTGAAATGGAAAGTGGCCACGCAAAAATTATTGTCGGCACTCACGCGCTGTTCCAGGATCATGTCGTGTTCCAGCGCCTCGGTCTGATCATCGTCGACGAGCAACATCGCTTTGGTGTGCACCAGCGCCTGGCGCTGCGCGAGAAAGGTTATAACGCCGGCACCTGGCCACATCAGCTCATCATGACAGCCACGCCAATTCCTCGCACACTCACAATGAGCGCGTATGCCGATCTGGACTGCTCGATCATTGATGAGCTGCCACCGGGTCGCACACCGGTAAACACGGTGCTGCTGCCTGATCAGCGTCGCCCTGATATTGTTGCGCGCATCAGCAACGCCTGCGCCGAAGGCAGGCAGGCTTATTGGGTCTGCACACTGATCGAAGAGTCTGAAGTATTGCAATGCCAGGCAGCAGAAGCGACGTATAGCGAATTATCTACAGCACTTTCACATCTGCACATTGGCCTGATTCACGGCCGCATGAAACCCAAGGAAAAAGCCGAAGTCATGGCTGCGTTCAAGTCAGGCACGCTGCAACTGCTGATTGCTACCACAGTAATTGAAGTTGGCGTTGATGTGCCTAATGCGAGTCTCATGATCATCGAAAACCCCGAGCGCCTCGGCCTCGCACAACTGCATCAACTCCGCGGCCGCGTAGGTCGTGGCTTGCAAGAAAGTCACTGCGTGTTGCTGTATCACAATCCACTATCGGAAACCGGCAAACAACGCCTCACCATCATGCGTGAAAGCAACGACGGTTTTTACATTGCCGAAAAAGATCTCGAAATCCGCGGCCCCGGCGAAATTCTTGGCACACGCCAGACCGGACTGATGACATTCAGAATTGCCGACTTGATGCGCGACAGCTATCTGCAACCAAAAATTAAAATCTGGGCTGAGAAGATTCGCGCGCAGCAACCAGAGCTGGTTGATCCTTTAATCCGACGCTGGATTGCGAATGCGGAGCAGTATGGGAATGTTTGATTCTTCTGAAAGAATCAACTGGCAATAAAAGGATAGTTGTGTGATCAACAACGTTATGGAGTTTGGCTAGCTGAACTATCCTTGCCAAGCAGATGAGGCTCAAGAATATTGAATATACGATTTACCACAATCGTATAACCCGCCGCATTGGGATGCGACCCATCCGATAGAAGCAGTTCTGGATGTCCTGCCACGCCATCTCGCAACGACGGCATCAGGATCGCGCCTTCCTCTTCAGCAAGCTCTGCGTAGATTGAAGGTGCTGTTGTATTTGCTCTATCTGCTGACAGGTTGCGGTCGGCGAGAAATACCAGCGCGTCGGTTCGCACAAACATGGATACCAGTTTGCGCAGATTATCTTTTGTACGTGCTGTAGCAACGCTGCCCTGATCGTTGCCACCGAGTGCAATGATTACAATCTGTGGTTGCAGCAGTATGCCGCGGTCGAGTCCGGACAGCGCCATTGCGGTGGTGCTGCCACTGCGGCCATGGTTGACCACGCGCCAGGCATAACCGCGTTCATCAAGCAGACGTTGTAGTTGGGATGGATAAGAATGGGCAGCGGGCACGCCGAAGCCTGCCGTAGTGCTTTCGCCAATCGCGAGAATGACGGGAAGTGCTGGCGCAGACTGCGCCTGGCTAAAATTGATGCCTATGCTCATGATAAGCAGCACCCGCCATCCGCATCGAAAATAGGCTTTTTGTTTAGTCCACATCGCAGCCATCCCTTTTTGGAGCCGGTCTGTCTTACGCAGGCCGAGGTATGAACAAGGAAGCCAACTTAATGAAAGGGAGGTGCAAAGTCTACCAACTCGTCCTGGAGGTCTGCAGTGCTTATCAGCCAAACAACGCCAGCGGTTCAGCACTGATGGGGAACTGCCGATTCAGATCGTCCGACACACCGAGATAGTCACGCAGCGCGCGATGGATGTGTTTGGGAGTTACAGTAACGCCAAGCGAATGTGGTTGCAGCGTGCCAGGGTTGAGTTTGAGTGCTTGAAAATTCTCACTGGTTGAGCCAATAACACGGTTACCGGTAACGCCGGCACCCATGGCCATGACACTCGTAACGTTCCAGTGATCCTTGCCGGCACCCATGTTGTAAAACGGTGTACGGCCGAAATCGGAGCCAATCAGGATCGTTACTTTACTCTGCAGGCCGCGCAGCTCAATCTGGTTCCAGAGATGATCGATGCCATCGAGCAATTGCGTAAGCGCGTTGGCCTGGCTTACGTCGTGGGTGGCATGGGTATCAAAGCCACCCTGGAACAGGTTTGCGCTCGCTGCCAAGCCGCTGGCAAAAGCAGCCACTGCGACTTCGGCGTGGCCTTTGATTCCTGCTGACACCGTGACAGGCAATTTTGCGAGTAATCTCTCCAAATCCCCGTCACTGCCGCGCGCCAATTCCAACTGCTGCATTTGCGCGCTTCGGATCGGCAGCGACTCAGCACTCTGCAAGCGTGCTAGCCTGGCATCCCTGGAAGCTTGCACTGCACTGTAGGCACTTTCGCTGAAATAGCCGAGTTTGCGATTTGTCGCGCTATCGGCAAATTGGCTGTTCGGATAAGCCAGGGCTGCAAATGTGCCAGCTGAGGAAGTTCTGACGCCAGAAACCAGCGATGCCGTGTAGTCGTAACCACCTGTGGAAATAAATGCCATCGGTTGGCTAGCGAATGGTGCTGCGACGAGCGCACCCACACTCGGGAAACCTTGTTCAAGGCGACCGCTCCACACAAAACGACTGCCACTCTCATGGCTGTTGGTCTGGGTGTCAATTCCATTGATTATCAGAAGCCGCTGGTGATGCTTGGCAAAAAAATTATCCAGATGACCCGGCGATGTAATTGCAGGTGGAACAACCGAAG
The DNA here is from genome assembly GCA_903926285.1 of uncultured Gammaproteobacteria bacterium. Lineage (GTDB taxonomy): Bacteria > Pseudomonadota > Gammaproteobacteria > Pseudomonadales > Pseudohongiellaceae > CAILUG01. The sequence continues at coordinate 9,921 of CAIYIP010000239.1, read as the reverse complement.
TCGGATAGGGTGCATACCGAATATTGCCCGCTGACTTTATCGCGCTCGCGGCATAATTATTGATGGGGCCACGACCATCGGCGCGTAGCGCATTACCTTTCGGATCAACGAATGCCGTTGGATCCCAGCCACCCGAGGCGCTGATGGTGATCAAAAAACGTTCGGGCGTTGCACCGAAGGCAGGGCTGATGAGGGTCATGGGCAGGGCATTACTCACGCCGATGCCGGCCAGCACATTCAGAAAAGTTCTTCTTTTCATCGCAACTCCGTGAGCGTCAGTGCCTCACTCAACTTATTATTCAGCTTTTTATTCATAGACAAAACGATAGTCAGCCAGCAGATACGCCACTACTGCCATCCACGAACGCACCACATAATTCGGATCCGTGAGCAATCGACCATCCTTGCCGCCAGTCATGTTCAGGGACAGCCCCGTGAACATGTCCTTGCTGCGAATGCATCGGGCAGGTAATGAAGCACTTTCACTTTTGTTGCCAAGCTTGCTTTGGCCATCCTTGAGTACTGTTGCAAAAAGCTGATAAGTGTATGCGATTTCGCTTGAGTCCAGCGCCAGTTCTTCGCCAAGCAGGTAACGGTGCAGGTACTGGATGTTAGCTTTTACGGCGGACTGGCTATTGTCATCGGCGAGGGTTGTGGAAGTTTCTACATACGGAAACAGACGGCGACTCGCACTAGCGACCAGAAAATCATTTGGCACTGCGTAACATGACATTTCATTTGCCATGCGTTCCTGCACATTGGCCATCAGACCGTTGGGATCCGTAAGACGTTCGGTTACCGCGAACGAATCAATGCCGCCATAGATCTGCTGGTAGTACGTCCTTGGGTCCAGCAGGCGGGCAGAGCTGGCGACATTCTGGACGGTGCTGTACGAATCCAGCGGGCCGCGCCATTCAAAGCCAAACAGAGCGTTGAGTTTGCGATGCAGTAATTCCGGAGTCAGCAGCATAGTAGAACCGGTGTCGGCATGTACGAGAGCAAAGCCTGCGTCCGTCAGGCCATCAGCGCGCCAATATGGACTAAGGATGATTTCCCTGATGAGGGTTTTGAGATTGCGCTTATCCGCCTTGTAACTTGCTTTCGCCGCATCAAGCATGCTGGATTCGGCCAGCCAGGCTTCCGTCTCAGCCGTGGTGGCGGAAGCGCCTGGCGGATTCAGAGGTTCCTGTCCCGTCAGACCCTTATAGATGATGCGCGCCATTGCCGTATCGAAGCGCGGGTCTGCGGCAAGCTGGCCGGCAAGCCACTGCAGCGCATTTTTCTTGTGTGTGGCTGGCAGGCTCTGACTGCCAAAACCTGCCTGAAACATGTCCGCGTACCACTTGGTGGGCGGGGCATATTTGCCGCGGTCACTCCAGTCCTGGAAAGCGGAGGCTACGGGGTCCAGCAAGCCGTGGCATTTAACGCAGTCCGGATTTTCCATTGTGGGCGCCGCGCTTTTGATATCAACCGCGCTGCCATCGGGACGCACTCCGTCCAGTGCGAGAATGTCCACATCCAGGAAGAGATCGTACACAACACGGGCACGAGCCCTGTTGCGGTTGGTAACCGTACTGGGATAACGGTTGAGAAACATTAGTGAACTCAGCAACCCCGAGTGACGAACGCCTGTCAGTCTCGCGGGCCGGAACTCCTCGGGATCCCATTCATCGTTAAAGACAACATCGGCAATGCCATAACTCTTGGCGGAGTAGCCGTTGACCATGAAATAGTCAGCCGTGAGTATTTCGGTCGCTGGCAGGTTGTTTCTGACCACGTAGTTAATAAGTTCGAGCGGCTCAGTCGCTACACTGTTGTTGGTTATCGCGCGGTTGGCAGTATAGATGACATCGCGCAAGTCCTTGCCGGGATCGTACCAGCGCGCATTGGGAAACCCGGACATCAGGTTGATCGCTGCCTCAGCGCTGTTACTGGTCCGGTAGTGGTTGGTGAGCAACCGGTCGTTGAATATTTCGGACAGGCGCGCATAAAAAGCCGGCTCTTGCATCATCGCGGCAAGCACTGTGCGCAGCCCTTCATCACCTTTGCTGTTTACAAGGGCCAATTCAGCCTGTGTGGGCAAGCGGCTTACAAGCTGCATGCTGGCCTTGCGCAAGGTTTCAGCAGCGGGCATGACCTCAATAGCGCCAAGGGTACTCGCCACTTGCGACGTATTGCTCACATTAAAGGCCGTGCTGATATAACCGGCGACATCGCTGGCACATGTAGCCACACAGAGGCCAGGATTACCCAGCGGCATGCTTGCAGAGATATAGCCGGCCAACGACTCGAGATCCTTGCACCAACCACAATTCTGCAGCGAAATGCCCAACGTACCGCCAAGTCCATCGGCACCATGGCAACCCGAACACATCTGCATATAGCCGGCCTTGCCCGCGAGAGCTGCAGGTTTGATCTGCGTGACCTGGAATTTATTGCCTACAATGGACTGTAGCTGCACAGCATAAAAATTATTGCCCATACGCATCAATGGTAAATCCATGACGCCACTTTGCAGGTTAAACGTTGCACCTGGCGCAACCGCGCCATTGGCAGACTGCTGTGAGCTGATGCTAAGAATCAGCCTGGACGGGTCTTCCAGTTGCAGGTTAAGGTCCAGCGCGCCATAACCTTCAACATCAATGCGCGGAATATGGAGGAGTGGATAGACAAAGGTCGGGATAGCAGCGCCTGTAGCTGCCTGTGTGCTGGTGGAGATGCCTGCAAGACTCAACAATATAAGCAGATATGTTGCCAGCAGATGCAGTGTGGTTTTTTTCATAGTTTGCACGTTACCATTTTAACGTTACCAATAGCCCCGAGGCAGGGAGCCGATGCCGATTTCATCAGCTTGTGTTGGGAGACGCTCCTCTGGATATTGCCGAATCCAGGAGTGTTAACACTTCAGGAGGTGTTTTATACCTGCCATTTCATGGAACCACCAGTCTTTATTCGTATGGCCAGTGTTTTTTGCAGAAAAACTGACAAAACCAGGGCCTGCTCAAGCTTGCAGTTGAACCCAATCGCCTGCATTTCGGGACAGGTTTGCGTACCCAATTCTGGCTCACCCTCCCTGGCGCCGTCTTGCAGCATATGATTAAGAAATGCCGGAAGCTGCTGTTGCGGAAAACTGGCCGGGGAGGGCAAACCACTTGCAAAAGAAATCATTCCAGAGCGCGTTATAACTGCTAGAATTTCCCGCATGGGCGAAGCTTCTAACTGTGGACAGCACTGCAATAGTTTCGGCATAAAAGTTTTCCAAGGCAGGGTGTCAGAAGCAAGACCGGCTGCAGGCAACCTAGGTCAATGTTATTTGACCCATGAGTTTAACCACCAGAAGGAATATTCGTTAATATGGTTGACCAGAATGCAAATCTACGCCTGCAACAGGCGCTCGAACTTTTTTATTTCGCCTATCGCTCCTTTACTGCGGGCCCGGACAGAATCCTGTCGGACAAAGGCCTTGGGCGCGTTCATCATCGAGTTTTGTATTTTGTTGGCCGCAACCCACGCATTAATATCAACGAGCTATTACAGATTCTTGGCGTCAGCAAACAGGCGCTGAATGCCCCGCTGCGCAAACTCACTGAACTTGGCTTGATTGATGTAGAAACCGCCGCTCATGACGGGCGCGTGAAGCAGCTACTGCTGAGTAAAACCGGCGTGAAACTCGAGGCTCGTTTAAGTCAGACACAAATGCAGCATCTGGCCAAAGCCTTTGCAGTGGGGGGAGAACAGGCGGTGAAAGGCTGGGAGTTGATCATGCGCGAGATACCGCGCAATTAAGCGGACCCATCTGCACTCTACACGCTCTACTAGTTATACGAGTATTCCCGTTTCCTTTTCCGAGCGTGCCACGATAACTGCACAGCACGAGTCAGAGTAGACATTGATTGCTGTGCGCATCATGTCCAGGATGCGGTCGGTCACGAGCAGCAGACCAATAGCTTCTACCGGCAGGCCGATAGCCGTAAGAATCACAGTAATCGCGACAAGGCTTGCCGCTGGGATACCCGCCATGCCAAACGAGGTCATCAACGACAACATCACCACCGTAACTTGCGTGGCAAAACTCAAATCGAGCCCATAGGCCTGGGCCAGAAATATCACCGCCACACATTCATAAAGCGCTGTGCCATCCATGTTGAGCGTAGCGCCCAGCGGCAGTACAAAATTAGTCACACGGTCAGACACGCCAGCATTGTTGCGCAAACATTCCATGTTCATCGGCAAAGTTGCGTTGGACGATGCCGATGAAAAAGCCATCAACAAAGCAGGTGACATCGCCACCAGATGTTTAAGCGGATTAACCTTACCAAGCACGCGCAAGTACACTGAAAGCACGATGAAGATATGCACCATCAGCGCAAAGGTCACCGTCAGGAAAAACACCAATAGCGGCGCAAATGCTGCAAAGCCGGTTGACGCTATGGTGCGCGCAATCAGGCCGAATACTCCAATCGGCGCAAACTTCATGACCCACATCGTTATCGCGAGCATGGTTTCATTTACGCCCTGCCAGAACACTAGCAGCGTTGTGGCCTGGCGCTCCGGAATACGAATCATGAAATAACCAAACAGCAAGCTGAAAAAGATCAGTGAGGTGATGTCGCCGGCGACCGCAGCCCCAACCACGTTGGTTGGCACCATGCGAATAAACAGTTCGATAATATCGCCGCCGTCCCTGCCTTCCATGCTGCTGAGCGTGGAATTTACGGTGTCACTATCGAGCGTAAGATTGAGACTTTCTCCTGCGGGTTCGCCGTCGACGATGCCAGGTGTCATTACCGAGACAAAAAACAAACCGACCAGAATAGCCGTCGAAGTAAAGAGCGCAAAACAGCCCATGGTCTTGAGTCCGAGCCGGCCCAGATCCTTGCCCGTGCCGACTGAAGCAATGCCCGTGATGATCGATGCAATCACGAGCGGCACAATAACCATCCTCAAACCATTGAGAAACAGCGTGCCGACAAAGTCATAGACCTGATAAAACGTAACATTACCTATCCCGCCCTCAGTACCGCTAAGCGTCCCCGCTACAACGGCAAGCAGAATCGCAATCAATATCTGCCAATGTAATTCCGGTTTTCTCATGAGACGCGCCTGTAGACTGGGAATGGCAAAGATTTAACCAGCCCCCATAACTTTATTCAATGAACATCACTGTCTGTCTATAATGCAGCCATTCTCCGGAAGTGCTGCAGTTATGATAAGAATCTCCGTTCCGCCTGCTTTCGCGCAAAAAATCTTGCAGGTGCAGCGCTACCTGCAACAGAAATTTCCTGTGGCATATCGCCGCGCCCCCGATTTCTGGCAGCTCATGCGCATGGACAAACCCATCGGCATTCTCTTGCTACTGTGGCCCACGCTCTGGTGTTTATGGATTGCGGCGCAAGGCGTACCCGATTTCAAACTGGTGGTGATTTTTATCCTGGGCACCATCTGCATGCGTGCAGCCGGCTGCTGCATCAACGACTATGCCGACCGCAATTTCGACGGCCATGTGCAACGCACTCGCAACCGGCCGATTCCAACTGGCAGGATAAAACCGAAGGAGGCACTGCTGACTTGTGCTGTTCTGAGTATTATCGCGTTTGTGCTGGTAATGTTTATCAACAAGTTAACAATACTGATGGCCTTCGGTGGTTTGGCGATCACACTTATTTATCCTTTCATGAAACGCCACACCCATCTCGCACAGCTCGTACTTGGCGCGGCATTTTCGTGGGGCGGATTGATGGCATTTACGGCGCAGACCGGCAGCCTGCCCGTTTATGCGTGGCTGCTGTATATCGCGAACTTTTTATGGACCGTTGTGTATGACACCGAATATGCGATGGTGGATCGCAGCGATGATCTCAAGATTGGCATGAAGTCGACTGCGATATTGTTTGCCGAAGCCGATCGCCTGATAATCGGTTTCCTGCAGGTAATGTTTTTAACAAGCCTTTCCATGAGCGCCAAACATTTTAATCTCGGCATCTGGTTCCAACTGGGTCTCGTGATCGCGGCGTTTATGTTTGTCTATCAACAGCTGCTGATTTCCCGACGCGAACCTTCTCGCTGCTTTCAGGCCTTTCTACACAATTACAAAGTTGGTTTCGTGATTTTTGCCGGCACCGTATTGGATCTGGCTATTTAACTTCGCGGATCTCTGAACAAGCCAACAGTCCTTCATTTACGAGGCGTCGGCACAGGTAGGGTTTATGAGACCCAAGAGCAGCAGGGCCTGGTGCTGAATCAATTATCTACTAAAGCAATTCCCTGCCGTTAAACACTGTCCTCGGCAAGGTAAACGAATCAATCTCATCAACACAGCCAAGATTGACGCGGTAATGACCGGGCTTGCGCATCGTTTCATGAAACGGATAGATGCCACATTTATTGCAGAAATAATGTTTCGCGACCTTGTTGCCAAATTGATAACACGACAATGCATCGCCGCTAACTTCTATCTCGAGCTGTTCGGGCGCAAGCATGAAGGGCAGCATCAAGGCCTGGCGGCGTTCGCAGAAAGAACAGTTGCAACTGAGGCCTTCGGTAATTGTTTCGCTCTCGAAGGAAAAGCGGATTGCGCCACAATGGCAGCTGCCGTTATACGTTTGCATTATCCACCCTGATGATATTTATCATCTTTAATGAGCCGCGGCTGGCGCCACTGGCAGTTATGACCTAAATCGGCAAGAAGCGCTATACCTTTGTCATAGTTGCGACCTACTGAACTCACCCCGTGCGAATCATCGCCAGGAACAATTGCGATACCGAGTTCAATTGCTTTCTTGAGCACTGGCAACGACGGGTATTGTTCGAGCGTTTTGTCAAAGCCGCGCAGGTTAAAGTCCAGAATCAGATCAAGCTCCGCAATCAGTTCAAGGTTGCGCTCCACACGGGCCCAGACCGAATGCAGTTGCAGCGTCTGCAGATAATTGCTGTCGAAGATGCGGATCAGGTCGAAGTGGCCGACGACGGCTGGCTCGAGCTCACCAAGCATGGTCAGCTGTGCATCAAAGTAATTGCAATAAAGTTGCTCAAGGTCACCGGACTCCATCGCTGCCCTTGCGTAGAGCTGGGGATTCACATCAATGCCGATGCCACCGACATGGTGAACCGAGCCGACAATATAATCGGGTTTTGTGGCTTTGATCAGCTTGCGGACATAAGCCACAGAACCGGGATAAGTTTCGGTTTCGAACGCCGTAAATATTTTTAGCTTGTCTGCATATTTTTGCTGCAATGCCCGACACTCGCTGAAGTAGCGCGAAAACTGTTCCTGCAGAGCGACACTTGTGATGCCCTGCTCGGCTTCATCGGGATAACGATGATTGTCCGACAACGGCGGCATGTGTTCAGTGATACCAACCCAGGAGAAACCTGCGGCGATATAAGCCTCGATCACTTCTTCCAGATTATTTTTGGCATGCAGGCAGAACTGCCCGCTATGTCCACCGTGGACTGAAACTTTCTGAATAGTTTGTGATGCGCTTCGCACTGGTCTTTCCTGTAGCCTTGCCGTTAACATTTGCGGTGTGAGTAGCAAGCCCAATGTACTGCAAATTACTGTGCAGATAAACGCATTTTACTGGTATAAGGGTTAGCAGTAATTTGCGCCGTGATGTGTGCGTTGTCGAGAAAGTCTGCAGTAATTTAGGGAAGTTTTGTGTCCACACCCTCTAGTTATCAAGTTCGTTTTATTCACAGCATCGCTGACGTGGATGCGCTGGAGTGGAACACACTCGTCGGCACTACCTATCCATTTCTGCAACATGAATTTCTGCTTGCTCTCGAAACCAGCGGATGCACGTCTCGCAAAACCGGCTGGCAGGTTCTGCATGCACTTGTCGAGCGTGCTGAAGCGGGAAGCAAGGACATTGAGAGCGCCGAAGTAGCGCACCCAGATTTACTTGCGTGTATGCCGCTGTATGCCAAAACCAATTCCATGGGTGAATATGTATTTGACTGGGCATGGGCGGAGGCCTATCAGCGCCATGGTCTCAGTTATTATCCCAAGCTGATCAGTGCCATTCCGTTTACTCCTTGTGCAGGACCGCGTATCTGCGCTGCTGCAGCGGAAAATGCTGAGGAAATCCAGGCAATCCTGTTTGCTGCAGTAAAGGAGCTGGCCGGGCGTATGCAGGCGTCCTCATGGCATATCCTATTTCCCGAACCCGATCTCAAACAGAGTCTCACCGGCCTCGGCCTGCTGCAACGCACTGGCTGTCAGTATCAATGGTTTAATGCCGGGTACAGAGACTTTGAGGATTTTCTTGCTACGTTCAGCTCGCGCAAACGCAAGAACCTGCGCAAGGAGCGCGAACGTGTCAGCGAGCAAGGCATTGAATTTGTGGTGCTGGAAGGCGCGGATATTACTGATGACCATTGGCAGGATTTTTACCAGTTTTACCAGAGCACTTATCTGGTGCGCGGCAGGGCGCCTTATCTCAACGAGAAACTTTTCACTGAACTTGGCCGCACGATGCCGCAGTACCTCATGCTGGTTATGGCACGCAAGGATGGTAACAACATAGCAGGCGCCTTGTTCTTCAAAGGGGAAGATACATTGTATGGCCGCTACTGGGGCTGCACAGAGGAATACCAGTTTCTGCATTTTGAAACCTGCTACTACCAGGGCATCGAGTATTGCATCCGCCATAACATCAAGCGTATCGATTCCGGCGCCCAAGGCGAACATAAAATCCAGCGTGGCTTCAAGCCCGTGCACACCTGGTCGAGCCACTGGATACAACACGCCGGCTTTGCGAGCGCGATTGAAAATTTTCTGCAGGACGAACAGCAGCACATAGATGCGTATGTGGAGCGTGCAAGCGACTATCTGCCGTTCCGCAAGGATCTCGAGCCTGGCGCAAAATAGGAACTGGCTTTATTGTGTCGCCAGCTTGCGCCATATCAGCATTTGATTGTTGGCTGGCATGTTGTGATCTGCCAGCAACTCAAACCCCGCGGCCGCGGCCCAAACTTGCACCTGCGCAAAATCGCGTACACCACTGAGTGGATCGCGTTGCTTGAGCCAAATATCGAATGAAGCATTGCTCGGCGCGGTGAATTCGCCCCTGTACTTGAAAGGACCATAGACACTTAGAACACCACCCACTTTCAGGACACTGCCCGCGTTACGGAAAAATCGCTCCACATATTCGTAACGCATAATATGCAGCGTATTCGCTGTGAATATCCCATCGATGTGGCCGATTGCCCAAGGATCTTCTGCAACATCAAGTTCAAGCGGTGCAGAAATGTTCGGCAGCGAGCAGTCCTCCAGTCCAGCGAGGACCGTCGGCAGATTGGCATCAAGATCGCTTGGAATCCAGTACACGAGCGGCATGGCTTCAGCAAAAAAACAGATATGCTGTGCGGTGAGTGTGCCGATTTCGAGCACCATGCTGCCCGCAGAAAATAGGGGCAGCAGTTTATCCAGTATATACTGCTTGTTGTTTTCGCAGGCTTGGCTGAAGGGCTTTGACATGACGCAAATACTCTGTGATTGCTGCCAGTGATAATTATAAAAATGATGTGCGCTTATTTAAGGGAGATATTATGAGCAAAGAAAAAATTACCGGCCTGGTTACCCAGCTGCACGACCAGCTTACCACCAGCAAGACCAGTCCCGAACAGGAAGCGATGCTGTTGCAACTGCACAGCCAGCTCGAAAACTGGGAAGGTCCGCCAGCTCCGGATGGCAGCATAGTGAACACAGCCGAGCTGGTGCTCGAAGAACTAGAAGACCATCATCCGCAGCTGTCGTTGGTGATACGGGAAATTATTGATGCAATGGCAAGAATTGGCATCTAAAGTGGGCTGCACTTGATAAAGGCATTCTCCATGAAGGTGCAGGGGGATCGTTCGCATGGATGCGAACGTAAGCTACATGGACGTACTTGCGCGGCCCCCGGAATCTTCATGGAG
>CAIYIP010000238.1 GCA_903926285.1 uncultured Gammaproteobacteria bacterium | reverse complement strand
GGCAACCTTGCTGTCGTAACATCTCATTAGCAATCAGCAATCAGCAATCAGCAATCAGCGCAGCGCAATCTTGATGTTGACCGCGCGCAACTCAGAGCAGTAGCTTACTGAGTGATCTGCTCGACCATGTATTTGACTGCCCCGATGACTTCCTCGTCGGAGAGGTCGATGCGCTCGCCCTTCTTCGGCATAACGCCGGTGCTACCGGTGAATCCGTGCAGCGCATGGTCGATCAGCGTATCAATACCCTGGGCGATGCGCGCAGCCCAGACCTCGCCGTCGCCGAATGCCGGTGCGCCGCCGACGCCGGGTGGGGAGTGGCAGGCGATACAGACGGCGTTGTAGACCTGCGGGCCGGTTAGAGGCGCGGCTACCGCCTCATGCGTTGAGACCGGTTCGTTCTGCGTGGCGGCCGGCTCTTCGGAAGCTGCCAGCGCGACCTGCCCGACGGCCACGCCGATGAGCATTCCGAGTACGAGCATGAAGCTGTTGAAAAATTGCTGGTCTGGGTGGCGCATGGTGCTGGTCCTGAGTCTCAAACACCGCGATTATAGAATGTCGCAGCCGTATGGTCGATCAAGCCGGTGCAACTGTACGGCACCGCCCGGGGTCAGCGACAGCCTCTAGGAAGCCCTGTCGATGGCTGAGCCCGCGGAACGGGCGAACAGTTCTGCCCGGCTAATAATGACAAGAATTGTGAATGCGCAATCTTCACAGGTTTGCCCGATCCTGATGCAGGTTGAATGCGGAATAATCATGTTATCCTTTCCTGCGCCAATACCGAATTTAGCAAAAATACAAATACAGGGGGGTCTGGTTCCATGCGAATGCACAGTCGTTTGTTCCATCTTTCATTGCTTGTTACAACGGGTTTTATCGTCAATGTTTGCGCAGCCGCCGACGCGCAGGAACATGACCACGCCGCAGCACAGGAGCAAGAAGCTTCGGCAGTCACGGCCCAAGGAGGGTCGTGGTCTGAGCCATCCACCTGGTCCAGCGGGGCGCTTCCAGTTGATGGTGACGTAGTCACCATTGGCGAGGGCATGGACATCGTCCTTGATGTCAGTCCGCCAGCGCTGCATGGGATGAATCTCAACGGCAAGCTCAGTTTCGCCGATGACAAGGATCTCGAACTCACCACCGAGTGGATTCTGATGCGCGGCGAGTTGCAGGTTGGTAGTGAAAGCAACCCGCATACGCGCAACGCGACGATAACCCTGACCAATAATGTCCCTGATGAAATCATAAACGGAATGGGTGACCGTGGGATCATGATTGTGGGCGGCGTGCTTAGCCTGCACGGTGATCGCGAAAACGCGTGGACCAAACTGTCTGAAACCGCCAAGGCCGGCAGTACTAGTATCAAAGTTCTCGATGCCAGCGGTTGGCGAGTCGGTGACGAAATCGTGCTGGCGTCGACGGATTTTAATCCCCGGCAGGCTGAAAGGCGTCACGTATCACGGGTCAGAGGCAATACTGTGACGCTGGATCAGCCTCTCGAATACATGCATTACGGTGAGATCACCTTCGGTGTCGATGAACGCGGCGAGGTAGGGATGCTGACGCGCAATATCAAAGTCCAGGCGTCCGCCGACGCAGAACAGTCATACTTCGGCGGGCATATCATGGCGATGGCCGGCAGCAGAATGACTGTTTCTGGCATCGAGTTGAACCGAATGGGTCAGCATCTGACTCTCGCCCGCTACCCGATCCACTGGCATATCAACGGCGACGTGACGGGGCAGTACATCAAGAACTCCGCCATTCACGACACCTACAACCGCTGCGTGACCATTCATGGCTCGGATAATCTGCTGGTCGAAAACAACGTGACCTACAACACCGTGGGGCACTGTTTCTTCATGGAAGACGGTATCGAGAAAGGTAATCAGGTTGTTCACAACCTGGGCATTCAGACCAAGTGTCATCCGACCCTGGCGTGCGAGCCGACAAACCTCACGCTGCCACATCAGTCTACGGCAGGACAGAAATCCGAGCATGTCCTGCTCCCTTCTGACAACACGGCGTCGACGTTCTGGATCACCAATCCTGATAACACCTACAGGGACAACGTGGCTGCCGGTTCCGACCAGGTGGGCTTCTGGATGGCCTTTCCGACGCATCCGACCGGAGCGTTCGAAGGCACGGAGATCAGCGCCAATACCTGGCCCGGACGCAGCCGGCTGCGCGAGTTCAGCGGCAATACCGCCCACTCCAATTTCGATGGCCTGATGCTCGACCGCGGCCCGCGGCCCGACGGCACCTTCGGTATCGCCGGCCCCAACCTGATCAGTCGCGCCGATCCTGCCGATGACACGAGCGAGGTGCAGGTGGCGCACTTCGACAATTTTACTGGCTACAAAAACCGCAATGGCGCCATCTGGGGTCGCGGTGAGATGCACTTGTACACCAACCTGAAACTGGCCGACAACGCGATCGGCTTCACCCACGCGTCTGGTGCTCCCGGTATCGCGCCCTACACGTCGCGCGTCGTGGACTCGCTGTTCGTGGGCGAGAGCGGCAACATCGGCAACCCCGCCACGCCCGAGGAAAAGGCATACGGACGTAGCCTGCCCGCCGCAGCCGCCGATTTTCCGATCCGCGGCTACGAGTACTATGACTTTCACCATGAAGTAGAAAATGTCACTTTCGTGAACTACCAGCCTAACGAGCTGCGCGATGCTGGCGCGCTCTCCTATTTGTTGTTTACGAGCTTCGGCATGAGCACCTCGAATTGGACCAAGGGCATAACTTTCGAGAACGCCAAGCCGGTCAGCTTCCCGCCGATCCAGAAACGCTGGGCCTCCGATTACGGACGCAGTGCCGCCTACAAGAGTGCGGCGTTCCAAGACCTGGACGGCTCGGTCAGCGGAATTCCCGGCGCCTACATAGTTATGGACAATGGAATTGCAGCCAGTGAAGACCAGTGCCAAATGAAGCCGAGTTGGAATGCGGCAGTCTGCACCGGGGACATGGGCCGCTTCGCCATCGCTGGTGAGTTCAGCGGGTTCCAGGCTGGTCCTATTAGCAATCCGATCATCCTCCAGCGCAATGGCAGGCGGTTCGAATACACCGGGGGAACCACAATCGGCAGTGACGCCGAGGTAAGGGTCGAAACGGCCCGGCCTACGCTGACACTGTCCTTGCAGGAAATGGATAAGGGTTCCTTCGTGATTTTCGAACTTCCCGAATTCACCACCGCTGCCACGGGCGCGCAACAAAGCAGCCTGGATGCACTGAAGGGCGCCAGTGAGACGTCATACTTCCGCGATGAGAAGACACTGTGGGTCAAGCTTGTGGTCGCCGATGCTGCCCCTGCAGCTGCCCCCGTCGTTCCCGCCGGCGGTCCGGGTGGCCCTCCGCGCGGTCCTGGTGAGGGCGCTCCGGCTAGTGGAACCAGGATCGACGTCAGCAGGTAAATTCAGCCCCGCTGAATGAACATGAGCCCCGGCGCAAGCCGGGGCTTTCGCGTTGGTGGCCTTGCCGTGTTTTTATGAGGAAATCCCCCAGGAGAAATTGGGACGGCCACTTTCTATTTTGGTAGTAAAGTTTCCAGAAGTAACGATGAACCCACCTGCTGCTCCTTGCGTGGCCATGACACCCTAAAGCTCCCGAACAATGACGAAGTGGGTGTCCTGTTTATTGTGTTTATTGGTTCTGTTTGTTGCCGTCTTGTTGTCTTTAATAGCTATAGAATCCAAATCGTGAACTCCAATGATCCGGCTCCCAATCCGCCAGTTGTCGGTAGCGTGGTAATGATGGATCACCTCGCAAGATTGGCGCTCGATTTT
>CAIYIP010000237.1 GCA_903926285.1 uncultured Gammaproteobacteria bacterium | reverse complement strand
CCAGTGCTTCGTTGGCCTCCACGGTGTCCGCACCGCGGTCCTGCAGATGATAGGCCTTGATCTTGTTGCCAAGGCCGATATCGCGACCTTCCTGCCGCAAATACAAAATCACGCCGCTGCCTGCGGTTGCGATGCTCCGCATCGCTTCTTCCAGTTGCGATCCGCAATCGCAGCGCAAGCTGAACAGGGCATCGCCCGTCAGGCATTCGGAATGGATGCGACACAGTGCGGGCTGATTGGCGGCCGCATCACCAAATACAAGCGCAAGGTGTTCCTTGCCGGTAGCGGAGTCGGCAAACACATACAGGTCGAACTGGCCCCATTGGGTTGGAAGTTTGGCCGAGGCGGTAAAGGTCACTGTCACTGCAAGGTTCCGGGCATGAAGAAAAAGGGGGTGAACTCTAGCAGAATCCGCCAGCCATTTAACCCTATGCTGCCGTCAATGCAGGCATTCCTTAATATTCCATGCAGGATGCAGCATAATGCCGATAGTTGTTTGCAGCAGGTATTGGTATGAACACGATTATCCAACATGATGTGGTGATAGTTGGCGGGGGCATGGTTGGCCTGAGTCTGGCACTCGCGTTGAGCAAGTCCGGCCTGGTTATTGCGTTGATAGATCCGCAGGGAAAGTCACATCCGGTGCAGGCGTTTCAATCGCGTATGCAGGGGACGGAGTTTGATGCTCGCGTCAGCGCACTGACACCCGCAAGCCAGCAATTTCTCGCTACACTTGGGGTGTGGGAATCACTTTCGCAGTTGCGTGTTTGTGCTTATACCGACATGCGGGTTTGGGATGCCGATGGCTCAGGTGCAATCCACTTCAGCGCCGACGAGATACATGTCGACTGCCTTGGTTATATCGTCGAAAATTCACTTGTCAGTGTGGTACTTGCGCAAGCGCTGGCAGGCACCGGCAGCGTTACCCTTTATCAGCCCGACGCACTGCTTTCATTCACGCGGCTGACTGACGCCAAAGGCCAGCTCGTAACCCAAATCACCTTGGCCAGCGGCCAGACCCTGCAGTCCAAACTGCTGATAGGAGCCGACGGCGCCAACTCCCGCATCCGCACCGAGGGTGGTTTTGCGACGCGCGAATGGGACTACGGCCAGCAGGCGCTTGTGACTACCGTTAAAACGGAATTGCCACATCAGTTCACGGCCTGGCAGCGTTTTATGACAACAGGGCCGCTGGCTTTTCTGCCGTTGCTGCAACCGGGCAGTACTAGTCAGCACTATTGCTCGATTGTGTGGTCGTGTATTCCGGAACTTGCGACTGAATTGATGGCGCTCGATGACAAGGCTTTTGCAGTGCGGCTCGAACGTGCCTTTGAGGCGCGTCTGGGCCGGATTGAGGCGGTCGCCGCACGCCATGCTTTTCCGTTGTGCCAGCATCATGCAACCAATTACGTGCAGGCGGGTATTGCACTGGTTGGTGATGCCGCACACGTGATTCATCCGCTCGCCGGGCAGGGGGTAAACCTCGGCTTTGCCGATGTGATGGCTCTGGCAGAAATAATCCAGGCTGCAGTCGCAAGAGGCGAAGACTTTGCCTCCCTTCAGGTCCTGAGCCGTTACCAGCGCAGTCGCCAAAGCCACAACCTCGGTATGATGGTGGTGATGGAAGGTTTCAAGCGGACCTTTGGCAGCGATAACCTGGCCTTGCGCTGGTTGCGCAATACCGGACTGAAGATTGCGGACCAATCGGCATTCCTCAAACAAGGCCTAATGAAAAGGGCAATGGGCTTGTAGATATAAATGATAATGATTATCATCTGTCTCCCCAAAGGGAGTCTGTCATGTTGGCCCGTTTCATACTTGTTGCCTTTTTCCTGATCCTGACTGCTTGCAGCCGGCAAGCTCCTGTTGAAGCTACTGGCCAGGCTGGTGTGCCAGCTCCGGCAGCAGGTGTGGCTGGTGCAGCAATAACTGAAACGGCTTCACCTGCGGCACCTGTAGATGCTGCTGCCGCAAGCCCTGTCGTGGTCTATTCCTCACGCCAGGAATACCTGATCAAGCCCCTGTTCGACCGCTTTACCGAAGAAACCGGCATCGAAGTCCAACTGCAAACCGGCGAAGACGGCCCGCTGATTGCGCGCCTCGAAGCCGAGGGCGAGGGCACTTTCGCGGATGTCCTCTACACCGTAGACGCCGGCAATCTGTGGGCTGCAGCCAATAAGGGCTTGCTCCAGCCACTGCATTCGAAAGTGCTCGAGGCCAACATCCCCGCCCATTTGCGTGATCCACAGGACCTCTGGTCTGGGTTGTCGGTCAGGGCTCGCACTATTGTCTATTCCACCGAGCGTGTTGACCCTGCCGAACTGTCGACTTACGAAGGCCTGGCCGATCCGAAATGGAAAGGCAAACTGTGCCTGCGTACCTCCAAGAAGGTCTACAACATGTCGCTGGTTGCGACCATGATCGATCGCCTTGGTGTTGAAGCTACCGAAGCCGCAGTGCGTGGCTGGGTTGATAATCTCGCGACCCGCGTATTCAGCAGTGACAATCTACTGATCCAGGCAATTGCAGCTGGGCAGTGTGATGTAGGGATAGTGAACACCTACTACCTAGGCCAGGAACAGCAGCAGAACTCGGCTATCCCGGTGAAACTGTTCTGGGCAAATCAGCAAGAAAGTGGCGTGCATGTGAATATTTCCGGCGCAGGCATCACCGCACATTCGCACAACGTGGCAGGGGCTACCAGATTGCTGGAATGGCTATCGACAGATGAGCCGCAGCACATGTTTTCCGAACTCAATCTCGAATATCCCGCCAACCCTGCGATTGAGCCGGTTGACCTCGTCAAGAGCTGGGGCGAGTTCAAGCAGGACACCCTCAATGTCGAAACTGCCGGCCGCCTGCAGACCGAAGCGGTCATGCTGATGGACCGCGCCGACTACCGTTAATGGCCGAGCGATACCAGACACTGCCCACGTCTTCTTACCAGAACCGCTTTCTGCAGGCGCTGAGCCTGCTGCTGGCGGCCTGTGTCAGCCTGCCGATTCTTGTGATCATCTTGCAGTGGGGCACGCTGGGTAATGGCGAGCAGGTTATCTGGCAGCATCTCTTCGATACCAAACTCGGCCGGCTTGCCGGCAATACCCTGATCCTCGTACTCGGAGTTGGCACAGGAGTCGCGTTGCTTGGCGTGAGTCTCGCCTGGCTGACAAGTGTGTGCGAATTTCCGGGGCGCCGTTTCTTCGAATGGGCGCTCATGTTGCCGCTGGCGATACCGGGATACGTGATGGCTTTTGTGTTCCTGGGCCTCTTCAGTTATGCAGGACCAGTGCAAACCCTGCTGCGCAGCTGGTTCGGCAAAGGTGTCTGGTTTCCGGACATCCAGAGTCCGGGTGCCGTGATCCTCGTGTTTTCGCTAGTGCTGTATCCCTATGTGTTTTTGCTCGCGCGCACCGCTTTTCTCGCCCAGGGGCGCAGCACGATGGATGCGGCCCGCGTGCTGGGCCTGAAACCCTTCGCCGCCTTTCTGAAAGTGGCTGTCCCGGTTGCACGCCCGGCTATTGTTGCGGGCGTGGCGCTGGCGTTGATGGAAACCCTTGCCGATTTCGGCGCGGTGTCGGTATTTAATTTCGATACCTTCACAACTGCCATCTATGAGTCGTGGTACGGGCTCTTCAACCTCACTGTCGCAGCGCAGTTGGCATCACTGCTGCTGTTGTTCGTGGCAGTCGCCATGACTCTCGAGCAATATGGCCGCAAGCATCAGCGTTATACCCAAAATGATCGCCGCAAAACTGCGCGTAACTACCGGTTACGCGGCGTGAGAGCCTTGGCAGCGACGGTGTTCTGCAGCATTATCCTGGTGTTTGCGTTTGTGATGCCCGTCAGCCAGTTGCTGATCTGGGCCAGTACAAATTTTGCTACTGATTTCGATTCACGCTACCTGGAATTTTTACTTCATACGGTTGGACTCGCTGCGATAGCAGCAGTTGCCACCGCAACAATTGCGCTCCTGCTGGCGCTGGGCAAACGCATGGCTGGCAACGCTGGAATGCGCCGCTGGCAGCAGCGCGCGGAGCGCCTGGCCACCCTTGGTTATGCCTTGCCTGGATCGGTACTGGCTGTTGGCATCATGCTCACCTTCGCCTGGGCTGATGGCTTTCTGGGTAAAACGCTGCAGCTGCAACCCGTGCTGCTCGGCAGCTTGTTCGCGCTGCTGCTGGCTTATGTAATCCGTTTTCTCGCGGTTGCCCACGCACCAGTCGAGGCGGGCTTGCTCGGCATCAAGCCTTCGGTAATCGAAGCTGCGCGTAGTCTCGGTGCCTCGCCTTCACGCGTGCT
>CAIYIP010000236.1 GCA_903926285.1 uncultured Gammaproteobacteria bacterium | reverse complement strand
TGAATCAGCACAGAAGCAGGACAACTAACTTCCCCGCTTCGTCATCGCTAACGCCTTTCGCGCGGAGGTCTTCCCTCAGGTGGAGGTGGAGGTGGAGGAGGAGCACCATCCGGAGTGGGACGATCAAAAAATGGCCTGTCCTGGGGACCCGGCCGGCTTTGAAAGCGCTCACGCAGCGCCCGCCTGCGGTTTTCCGGCATATTCTGAAAATCGCGGAAACGCTCACGAATCGCGCCCTGTTGCTGAGGATTCAAGTCGCTAAAACGTTCATAGCGTTCACGAATCTGATTGCGCTCTTCCGGGCTGCGCTGTGACCAGTCCTGAAAACGCTGCTGTGCTTGTTGCCTCTGATCAGGCGACAAGCCCTGCCAGCGATCGGCTCCATTGCGCAAATTCGATTGCCGCTCCGGGGGAAGCTGATTCCAATTCTCTGCAAAGGGTTCCAGCAACTGTTGCTGCTCATCGGACAGATCCTCCCAGTCAATACCAGGCTGCGCCATTGCTTTCAGTGGCAGCAATAACATGATCATCAATATAAAAGTTGTGTTACGCATCTAAGTACTCTTGCCCTGCATCAGCAGCGCCTTGGTCTGCAATCATCAAACATTCGGGTCGTACATATTTAGTTGCTTACAGCCTTACAAAGCCGGGGCAATCCAGCAATCAAACGGAGGAGTCATTCTCCGCGAGCCACTGGTAAAACTCATACTCTTCATAAAAATCGAGACTTTCTGTAGTCGTCAAAATTTCGATATCTTCAAGAGGAGCAGCATCTGTTGCATTCGCTGTGCCTGGCAGCCGCAAAGAGGAAAGGTTCAACGAAAACACCAGAAATGTCGCGGTGACCATGCCGCCTAAAGAAAGCCACAAAGGACTGAACCGTTTCTGCTTATGCTCGAGCGCCGTGTGTCGAATGCTGTTGAGGTGCGATAAAGTACGGGCATCCAGCGCATCACAGCTGTGATCCAGCTGTTGTTTTATGCCAGCCAAAAATTTCGCTTCGGCCACTTTGTCCACTTTATCGGTTTGAACCTGATTTCTGATGTAAGTCATTGCCAATGTTCTCCCAGTTTTGCTCGCAGAGCCTTCAACGCACGCGAATAATGCGTCTTGACGCTGCCTTCAGCACACTTCATTGCCGCAGCGGTTTGCCTTACATCCAGACCTTCCCAGGCTCGCAATAAAAATACCTGCTGCTGCCGCAATGGCAAGGCCCGCAAAGCTACATCAAGCGCTGCCATACTGTTATTTACCATAACTATTTCTTCAGGAGTACGACCCGATGGATCAGCCACGAGCTGCATTGCATCCTCGTCATCGTCCGCAGCATCGGCAGACCCCAACCAGCTGCGCAGACGATTACGCACTAAATTGCGGCGGTACCAATCCTTGATGCGACTCTGCAAAATGCAGTAAAACAACGGGCCCAGCTCATCCTGCCCCTTATGGGCGTATTTCTCCACCAGTTTGAGCATCGCATCCTGAACAATATCCAGGGCTTCATCCGGATTGTTGGTGGCTAACTGCGCCATACGGTATGCGCGCTTTTCCACTCCGCTGAGGAATAAGTCGAGTGTGCGGTTTTTTTCCAGTGCCTTGCCCCCGGCGTTGTTCCCAGCTTCGCTGCGACCTTCGCGGTTATATTCGCTACTACTATGATTGTATCCAGGCATCTGATATTAGCCATCCGACCATGGCTCGCCAGTGCCATCAATTGCACTCATGGAAGCTCCTGGTTTGTTCTTTGTCTGATAGAACGCGGCCAATTGGCTTCGGTTTACACACTTTCCGAAATATTGATCCCATAACCGGGGGTGTCAGTGCTGGACGTTAAAGCTAGCAGTCGCAACAGCGGATAATTTGCGGTTTTACTGACTACATACGGTGCAGAGAAGTGCTGTTTGAGCTTGCCAGCAAACTGGCTAACCAGCGCAAACGACTGTGTCCATAGCAGTTGTTGAGTGCCCGGATTGCGAAACTCAAGCATCTGGCTTTGCCCCTCGAGCGTGGCAATCAGGCTGATTTGATAGGGTCTTGGTGCACCCCAATGCGGGTAAAGATAAATACCATCGCCTGAATAACGGGTTTCCCGGGTATCAGTCAGCAGTAAGTCCCCTGCCGCAAAGCCCGGCAGCGCAAGATCATCTTTTACTATAACCATTTGCAAGTAAGGCTCGACCAATGATTCTGCAAGAAGCGCGCTAAACGGACTGGCCGCCAGGGAAAGCCCGGTAATTTGTAACAACTGCCTGCGCTTGATCGTCATTTCAATCCTTCCCTAAAAGGCTGCAGATTATTTCACCCGGTAATAGGTAAATTGTGAGCGATCAGGATTACTCAGGCGCTCTCCTGTTCCGAGCACCATGGTTCGAGCCAGCCATTCATGGGGACCAAAGGGTGCTTCAAAGATAGGTGTCATGCGGAAATACAATTTGGTCTGGCCGGGATTGGCGGGATCTGGCGAGCGATTGAGTAAGCCGCGCCTGGACAAGCATGCAGACTTCTCTGCAGGAAATTTTTACGTAAGTTCCACCTGAATATTTTCAGGCAACACGATCCGGAACTTCCTTCCCGGAAAAGAACGCATCCAGATTACGCAGCACTCTCATCCCCATCGCAACACGGGTTTGCAGCGTGGCACTGCCGAGGTGAGGCAGCAGGACGACATTTTCCATTTGCGTGAGCGCTGCTGGCACGGCAGGTTCCTTTTCATATACATCGAGGCCGGCACCGGCTATCTGCCCTGCGCTCAAGGCTTGAATCAATGCAGTCTCATCAACAACATCACCTCTGGCAGTATTAATCAAGAAGGCATGTGGCTGCATTTGTGCCAGCCGTTCTGAATTCATCAGGTGGTGAGTAGCGGGCCCGCTCGGGCAGTGCAGCGCGACAAAATCGCATCGGCCCAGCATGTCTGCCAGGTGCTCGCAAAACTCGGCGCCCATCGCAGCAATGCCCGCCTCTGTCACAGGTCTGCGATTGTGATACAGGATTTTCATGCCAAAGCCGAAATGCGCCTTGAAGGCCATCGCCTGGCCAATACGCCCCATGCCTATGATGCCAAGTGTGGCACCTGTGACCATCGCTCCCATCATGTGAGTGGGATACCAGCCTGACCAAAGCCCTGCACGCAATTGCCGCTCGCCTTCACCTGCTCTGCGCGCAAGCATCAAAAGCAGAGTCATCGCGAGATCGGCGGTTGCATCTGTCAACACACCGGGGGTGTTGGTAACAGTCAGGCCGCGAGCCTTGGCAGCACTGGTATCGATGTGGTTATAACCCACACCATAGTTGGCCAGAATACAGGTACGTAATTTGGCAGCGGGGTAGACATCTGCTGAGACGCGATCAGCAACGCATGGACAAATTGCATCGTAATCCTGAAATGCCCGCTGCCATTCCTGAGTAGTCATGGGCGAGTTCTGACAAGTAACTGCAAAGCTCTGCTGCATTGCCACAATTACTTGCTCCGGCCATCGCCGGGTGATCAATATTTTCTTCATGTATTACCCGTCGCTACTCGTTCATGCAAACCCCGGAGAACAAACGGAGCAATCAGCTCGCAATAATCTTGTTGTTGTATTCGGGACAGCAGGGATTATCGCGGCATTAAAGAATTATTAAAACCCTTTGCAGGCACTTATCCAGTAGCCTGAAGTTGTGCAAGACCGCTTATACACACCACGATAAGCAAGAGTCCAATCAGACGTTTGAACAAATTGTCATGCTGCATGATATAGGTGTGGGTTTTGAGTCCGAGGATATGTCCTATTGTGGCGACCGGCACTAACGCAATTGCCGCCAGGGTCTGCAGCGGGACATCAAGGATAAACAACGTGATTAATTTAATGGTCACGATGATGAACCAGAGTACAAACATCGTGTCCCGCAATTTGGTAAGCGGCACATTGCGCATAAATACCGCAATCATCAAGGGCGCTCCAGTTAATGAAGACCCCGATACGTAACCACCAATCAGCAGCAGAAGATTATCCACCCAAGGCCGCTGGCTCTTGATGGCTTTGTCCAGAGCCCAGCAAACAGCATAGAACAGCGTAACTGCATAAATAAAAAACAGCAGAAGCTGGTTAGGTAAATTGATCAGCCCAAACACACCGGCAATTGCTGCGGGTAAAATCAATTTTCCGGATTTAACCAGATAGGGCCAATCCACGTTATGCAGGCGATTACTCAGAGTAAGCCCGGAAAAAAACAACAGGTGAGATCCGATAAGGGGAATCCAAAAAATGGGCTGGTTGTATACCAGCAGCATAAACGGCAGACCCAACGCAGCACCGCCAAAGCCTAGACCTGAGCGCACAAAACCGGACCAGATAAAAATCAAGCCCGTAGCGACAAGCTGCCAGAAGGAAAAATCAGCCAGAACAGACATGAGGTAACCGCAACGAAAAGGCTTCGCATTCTAACAGCTTGCGTTCTAAGTAATGTCCTGATTTTCAAGCTGCTCTTGCAAAGGTGTATTAACTCCCCCACCTTTCACCAGAGCTTGAATGTATTCAGTTCCGGTTCTGCATACACTAAGCTCACCAGGCATCTACTAATATTCACCAGGGACTCCAGAATAATTTCATGCAAAATAATCTTCAGCAGATAAACGTCAGTTATGCTCCTCATGAAGACCGCCTTCTACTCAAAGCAAGGACCAGCAACGAAAATGAGCTGCGTATCTGGCTCACCCGCCGTTATACGTCACTGCTGATCAATGTCCTCGTACAACAGATGGATAAGGCGGGAGGAATTCTGGAGCTCGCTTCAAATAAAACCACACTCGAGCAGTTCAAGGGCGGCGCTTTTAAACAGGACTACCAGCCACTACTCCGACCAAATTACCCCCTTGGAGAGAATGGTGTACTGGGCTACAGAATAAACGCGGGCAACAACGCCGATGCCCGGGTTAACCTCCAGTTATTGCCGGAGGCCGGAGAAGGCTTGAATCTCATGCTCGATAAATCAATGCTGTTTATATTCTATAACCTGCTGGAACAAGCTCTGGTGCACGCGGAATGGAACCTGGTTTTGCCCCAGGCACATAAGGAGCCGATCCATTGAGAAGCTCTCAATAAGATGGATAGGCAACCGCACGGCAAAATGTTACGCTTCCGGCCGCTTGTTTCTGTAGTGCAAAAACTGGTGTAAGCAGTGGCTCAAGAAGTGGCTCAAAAAATGGCGCCAGAAAAAAAGCACAGCAACAGGTATCCATCAGTACATCCTCAACAATAATAAAGGGGGAATCCATGTCATTAAAAAAGCTGACATGTAGCTTGTTTACGTTCGTCGTGATTTCAGGTTGCAGTTCGGAATCAGTCACCACTGCCAGTACCTTTGCTACGGACAGTCTTGCCCAGGCTGAGGCCGCTGGCTTGTCTCATGGGGAATACGTTGCGCGTTTGGGCAACTGTGTGGCGTGCCACTCCATACCTGAGGGCGCCCCTTTGGCAGGCGGCCTGAAGATGGCCGTACCGATGCTGGGAAATATCTATGCCACGAATATAACACCGGACCCCGCAACAGGAATTGGCGAATACACCTTTGAAGAATTTGACCGCGTGATGCGCACCGGTGTTGCCCGCGATGGCCACCGCCTCTACCCTGCCATGCCTTATCCTTCCTATGCCAAGATGTCTGAACAAGACATGCGTGCGCTTTTCAGTTTTCTGATGGAAGAAGTTACTGCTGTCAACGAGCTTAATTTACCTTCTGAAATTACAGGTATAAAAAGCCAGCGCTGGCCACTCGCCATCTGGAATGTCGTGACTGTTGATGACGACCCATATGAGCCTGATACCAACCAGAGCGATCAATGGAATCGCGGAGCGTATCTAATCCAGGGCCTTGGTCATTGCGGCGCCTGCCATACGCCGCGCGGACTGCTGCTGCAGGAGAAAGGTCTTGATGAAGGCGACAGTGATTTCCTGTCTGGCGCACCTCTTGATCACTGGACCGCTTCAAGCCTGAACGGTGATCCAAACTCAGGCCTTGGTCGATGGGAAACGGCGGACGTTGTGGAGTTCCTGAAAGAAGGTCATAACCGTTTCGGCACTGCATTTGGCACCATGGTTGAAGTAGTAAACAATTCTACCCAGCATATGAGCGACACCGATCTGCAATCCATGGCTGAGTATCTGAAGTCACTGCCAGCTGTAAACGAGAGCAATGCAACTCCATACGCCTATAACGATGCCGAAACGCAACAATTGTTGAAGCTGAATTTAAGCAAAACCGGCTCTCAGGTCTACTACGAATACTGTTCCAACTGTCACGTTACGAGCGGTAGTGGCTACTATCCGTTCCAGCCCTCATTGGCGGGAAATCCTGTAGTTATG
>CAIYIP010000235.1 GCA_903926285.1 uncultured Gammaproteobacteria bacterium | reverse complement strand
TATGCCATCGGCGCCGACGCTTTTACTGCCGAGAACGGCATCCTCGCGGCTATCAATGCCCCACATACGGGTGCAATTACACTGAGCCTCGTGGCACTGGCTATTTTGCTCGTGTGGGACATGAAATTCATGAAGCGTTTTGCGATTTTGCCGGGCGCACTGGTTGCGGTGCTGGTGTGTACCGCGCTCAACGTATTCCTCGGTTCCGGCATGGCGGCAGAAGGGGCACAACTGGTCGCGCTGCCGATCATCGGCTCGATCGCTGGTCTTGACGATGCTTTGGAGTCACCGGCATTCAGCGCCTTGGGCAGTGCTGCGGTGTGGATCACGGCACTGACAATCGCCATCATCGCTTCACTTGAAACCCTGCTGAGCCTGGAAGCCACCGATCGCATGGACCCACTCAAGCGTGAAGCACCTACCAACCGTGAATTGATCGCCCAGGGCATCGGCAACACCTTGTGCGGCTTGCTCGGCGGCCTACCCATGACTGGCGTGATTGTGCGCAGTTCCGCCAATGTCTATGCGGGCGCGCGTACCAAAGCCTCGGCCATTTTCCATGGTTTCCTGCTGGTGATCGCGGTACTCAGTATTCCAGCCCTGCTCAATATGATTCCGCTGGCGGTGCTGGCAGTAATCCTGATCCATACCGGCTGGAAACTCGCCAACCCCAAGCAGCTTAAAATTTTCCTCAAACAGGGTTTTCATCAGTGGCTGCCATATGTGGTAACTGTTGTAGCAATTTTGCTGAGCGACCTGCTGATTGGTATTTCCATCGGCCTGTGTATCGGTCTGTTCTTCATCCTGCAGGAACATCTACGGGCGCCCTGTTTCGTAATTGAACAGGAAGATGAAATCACCACCAGGATCCTCCTGAACGAACATCTTACCTTTCTGCACAAGGCCAGTCTCACTGCCGCCTTGCAGGAATTTACACCAGGCAGCCGGATTTTTATCGATGGCAGCAAGTGCAAGCGTGTCGACCATGATGTGCTTGACGTCTTGCGTGAATTCAAATCCTCGGCCACCAACCGGCTGCTGTATATAGAAATTAACGGCCTTGATCTCACCGCTGCATCACTAGGGACGGGACATTAGCATGCAGCATGGACACAGCGCAGACGCGGATCTGCTGGAACAGGCACTGCAGGCAGCTCGCCATATTCTGCCTGACCAGGGACCCATCGGCGTTTTTATCCATCACAATACGCTTCATGCCTTCCAGCATCTGCGCTTTCATGATGCCGTACAGGAAGCGGCCAGCCTGACTGGCGCAAGACCTTACCTCGATCTGCATGAATTCCGCGCTGCGTTTCATGCAGGCAGAATTGACGAAACTGACCTGGCCGCAGCCATTCACTCTCACCTTGGTGAAAGTGCCAATGAAGAAATTTTTCCGACGCTAACGCGCTTCCAGTTGTGGCGTCATCTGATGCTGGAAGAAACTGCAATAAGCAACCAGGCTGAACTGGACTGGCAGTTCCAGTCTGCAACGGCAGCCGAGCATGCACTTATGCACGCAGCACAGGAGTGGGTAACTCGCCTACTGCCCCTTCCTTATGAAAAGCCGCTTTACCGTCGTCACGCTGAAGTACTGCGTGCGCTCGGCACTGGCGACAGCGATGCAGTTGTGCACGATGAACTGATCCGGTGGTGCGCGGCCTTCCTAGACCAGGGGCAGGCGCTGACCCCTATGCCGGGGCGCGATCTGGGTTTTTTGCAGGCAGTCGCCCTGATGTATGAAGCCGGTGTGGGTTCACCGCGAGGCTGCCCAGGAGCCGCCGAAGATTTCCACGCAATAGCAAGCAATAAAACCCCTCCCCACACCGTAATCCGCGCATGCCTGCATGATCTAGGCATTGAAGAACCTGAGTTTATCTCCTTTGTCAGCGCTACCGCAG
>CAIYIP010000234.1 GCA_903926285.1 uncultured Gammaproteobacteria bacterium | reverse complement strand
CATCGCTGCTCGGACAGAAGCGCCGAGACCATGCCACCAATGATGTGTACGAATCCGGCGTTTTATCAGTAGGTTCCGCTGAGCTCAAAATTGCCGTCCCTTTCTACCTCACCGCAATTCTTTTTATCATTTTCGATCTTGAAGCCGCTTTCCTTTTTGCCTGGGCCATTTCGATTCGCGAAGCAGGCTGGCTTGGTTATGTCGAAGTCTGCGTGTTTATCTTCATTCTGCTGGCTGGCCTGCTTTACCTCTGGCGTGCTGGTGCACTCGAGTGGCGTACCAAACGTCAGCAATACGATCTGGCCCGCATAACGGGCGAGGGCGGTGTTGTGAACATTGGCCCAAGAACAGGTCCAAAAAAATCCGCAGCCAAAGGCAATCACGGCCATGACCACGCTCATGCAGATCAGGGCCATGGTGCAGACGCGCCTCATACTGGAGCAGCACACTGATGAGTTGGGAACTGGTAAAACCTGAAGATGCATACTCGGCTAGTCCAGGTATGAATCAGTTTGATGATTACATCCGCAAAAACGTCATCATGACAACTCTGGAAGACATGCTCGCCTGGAGCCGCAAGAATTCACTTTGGCCATTCAACTTTGGCTTGTCATGCTGTTATGTGGAAGCTGCTACGGCTATTTCTAGCCGCCATGACATTGCACGATTTGGCGCTGAAGTTTTTCGCGCAACTCCGCGACAGGCAGACATGATCATCATTGCAGGTACCGTATTCCGCAAAATGGCCCCGGTTGTGCAGCGCCTGTATGAACAAATGATGGAGCCCAAATATGTGATCAGCATGGGTTCGTGCGCTAACTCAGGTGGCATGTACGATATTTATTCAGTAGTGCAGGGCGTGGATAAATTCTTGCCCGTCGATGTGTATGTTTCCGGTTGTCCACCGCGTCCCGAGGCTCTGCTGCAAGGATTGAATCTCTTGCAGGACTCCATCGCCAACCAACGTCGGCCTGTTAGCTGGCTGATCAATGATCAGGGCGTGCATGAAAGAGAGCGCAATGTGATACAGCGAGTTGCGCGTTTGCCGGAGCGAATTGCAGCCACAGAACTGCGCAGCCCAGACGAAGTGTGAGATTCGCAAAATCTCGTAGAGCAGTGCCCATAGATATGCCAATAGATATCCAACAAGAGAAAAGCAGTGAGCGCAACTAACGCCAGTCAAGCAAGTGAACTCCCCGCAGTTATCACTGCACTCTATGAGAGATTCGGTGAATCATCGTTCGTCCGTCAGCTGACTGCTGAAGGCATGCCTACTCTGTGGGTAGGTCGCGATAAAGTGATCGCTGTGCTGAAATATCTGCGTGACGAGCATCGTCCGCGTTATGAAATGCTGCTGGACGTTACGGCCATTGATGAACGCGTGCGTGTTCACCGCCAGGGCCAGCCTGACAGCGACTTCACCGTGGTTTATCACCCGACTTCGTTTTCCGGCAATTGCGATATCCGTATCAAGGTTGCGCTCCAGATGTCCGACCTGAACATGCCGACTGCTATAGGTCTGTGGCCGAGCGCCAACTGGCAGGAACGGGAAGTATGGGACATGTTTGGTATCGTGTTTACCGGCCATCCCAATCTGAGTCGTATCCTGTGTCCGCCTACCTGGAAAGGTCATGCACTGCGGAAGGATCATCCTGCGCGCGCCACCGAAATGGATCCCTACACGATGAGTGATGAGATCCAGGATCGTGAGCAGGAACAACTGAAATTCCGTCCTGAAGAATGGGGTATGGCACGCAAGTCCGAAAACTCTGAATATATGTTCATGAATTTTGGTCCTAACCATCCTGCTGCACACGGTGTAATCCGCTTTGCCTTGCAACTTGATGGCGAGAATGTAATTGATGTTGTGCCCGATGTTGGTTATCACCATCGCGGTGCCGAAAAAATGGGCGAGCGCCAGAGCTGGCACACCTATATTCCTTATACCGATCGCATCGATTATCTCGGCGGTGTGATGAATAACCTGCCTTATGTTATGGCAGTAGAAAAAATGGCCGGCATTGTAGTTCCTCCCAAAGTCGAAGTTATCCGCGTCATGCTCGCGGAATTTTTCCGCATCTGTTCCCACCTCTTGTTTTACGGCACATGGGCAGTTGACCTTGGTCAGTTGTCACCCCTGTTCTATTGTTTCGTGGATCGTGAAAAAGCGTTCAACATCATCGAGTCCATCACTGGTGCACGTATGCATCCGGGCTGGTTCCGCATTGGTGGCGTAGCCCAGGATTTACCGAAGGGCTGGGACAAGCTGATTAAAGAATTCGTTGATTACTTCCCCGCCAGGCTTGCTGAATACGACAAGATGGTTATGGCTAATACCATGATCAAACAGCGTACGCGTGGTGTTGGCGTAATGAATACTCAGGATGCTTTCGACTGGGGTATGACCGGTCCTGCGCTGCGTGCTACTGGCTTCGAATGGGACTATCGTAAAAATCGTCCCTACAGCGGATATCAGAATTTTGACTTCGAAGTGCCCATAGCAGTGAATGGTGATTGCTACGATCGTGCTGCAGTCCGTGTGGAAGAAATGCGGCAGAGCTGTCGCATTATCAAGCAGTGTCTGGAAAACATGCCGGAAGGTCCATACAAAGCCGATCATGCGCTGACCACTCCGCCCATCAAGGAAAAGAGCAAGCTAGACATCGAAACTCTGATCAACCATTTCCTTAGCGTCAGCTGGGGTCCTGTGATGGATCCAACCGAGGTCACCATGACCATCGAAGCCACGAAAGGCATGAACATGTATTATCTGGTCAATGATGGCGGTGTCGGTGCATACCGTACCCGTATCCGTACACCTTCTTTTATTCACATACAGGCCATCCCTTTTCTGAGTCGCGGTTTAATGCTCGCAGATTTCACTGCTGTAGTTGCTACCACTGACTTTGTAATGGCTGATGTGGACCGTTAGGACAGGCTGGAGTTTATTTTAGTATGAGCAATATCATCGCCAGCACGGCCCCGAAAGCACGTAAGCTAACCCATGACGAAATTCATGAAATCGAACATGAGAAGACTCACTACCCCTATGCGCAGGCTGTTG
>CAIYIP010000233.1 GCA_903926285.1 uncultured Gammaproteobacteria bacterium | reverse complement strand
TAAATTTGCTATGCTCCGGGCCTGTTTTTGGCCATTCTGCGCACTCCATGAACCCCGCAATTTCAATCAAAGATTTATACAAAACCTACGATAACGGCCATAAAGCGCTCAATGGCATCAGCCTCGATGTGAAGGAGGGCGACTTCTTCGCGCTGCTGGGAGCCAACGGCGCAGGCAAATCCACTACCATTGGTGTGATATCAACGCTGGTGCGGAAAACGTCAGGCACAGTCGAAGTGTTTGGCAAGAATGTCGACACCAACACTTACGAAACCAAACTGGATCTCGGTGTTGTGCCTCAGGAAATCAATTTCAACCTGTTCGAAAAAGTATTCGACATAGTGGTCACCCAGGGTGGCTACTATGGCATGCCGATAAAACTTGCCAAGGCACGTGCGGAGCAGTACCTGACGCAACTTGGTTTGTGGGAGAAACATAACCAACCAGCACGCATGTTGTCGGGCGGCATGAAACGACGCCTGCTGATCGCACGCGCTCTTGTGCATGAACCTAAACTGCTGATCCTCGATGAACCCACCGCTGGTGTTGATATTGAACTACGGCGCTCCACCTGGGAGTTTCTGCAGCAGATTAACAAAGCTGGCACGACGATTATCCTGACCACACATTATCTCGAAGAAGCCGAAAACCTGTGCCGCCATATCGCGATGATCGACAAGGGCAAGATAGTCGTGAATACCAGCATGAAGGACCTGCTGCTGACACTCAATCAGGAAATTTTTGTGCTCGATACTTTTACCAGAATGACTGCGACTCCGAATTTGTCTGGCGTAACAGTAAAACTGGTTGATGAAACTACGCTTGAAGTTGGCCTCAATCGCGAGCAAAACCTTAATCAAGTATTTGCTGAATTGACCACGCAGAACATCAGCATAAAAAGCATGCGCAACAAATCCAACCGGCTGGAACAGTTATTCGTGTCCCTGCTCAACCAACCAGCCTGAGTCGCAGCGGAATATATCCAGTCATGAATACGTCCTATAAATTTATCGCCTTTCAAACCATTGTTATTAAGGAAGTGCGGCGTTTTCTGCGTATCTGGATACAAACCCTGGTACCGCCCGTTATCACCATTGCGCTGTATTTTGTGATATTCGGCAACCTGATTGGCAACCGCATTGGCAACATGGGTGCTTACACCTACATGGAATTTATCGTGCCCGGTCTGATCATGATGGCGGTCGTCAATAATTCCTACGCCAATGTAGTGTCATCGTTCTTCAGCCAGAAATTCCAGCGCAGCATCGAGGAGTTGCTGGTTTCGCCAGTACCCAACTACATCATCCTGCTTGGTTTTATTATCGGCGGGGTTGCACGTGGCATGTTGGTAGGTTTGATAGCTTCTGTTATCGCTCTGTTTTTCAGCGGTGTGCATCTCGATAATATTTTTATCACCACAATCGTTATCCTGCTGTCATCGATCGTGTTTTCACTAGGTGGCTTCATCAATGCGGTGTATGCGAAAAGCTTTGACGATATTTCGATTATTCCGACCTTTGTACTGACTCCGCTGATTTATCTGGGCGGTGTGTTCTATTCGGTGGATCTGCTGCCAGCATTCTGGAAGACCGTATCGCAGGTCAATCCCATTTTCTATATGGTCAATGCGTTCCGGCGCGGCATCCTGGGTACCAGTGACGTGAACATCTATTTCGCGCTAAGCATGTTGGTGGCATTCACACTCGTGATGTTTGCCTTTGCCATGCATCTGCTTTATCGCGGCAAAGGTCTGCGACACTGATGAGTAGCACTTTTCTCGGGGAGTCGGTGGCATATCCTGAACTTTACGATCCCGGTTTGTTGGTCCCGCTCGCACGTGCAGATAATCGCGAGCTGCTGGGCTTGAACGCAGCGGACCTGCCATTTTGTGGCGCTGATATCTGGAATGCGTTTGAATTATCGTGGCTCAACCCGCAAGGCATGCCGCAGGTAGCTCGCGGGCGTTTCATTTTTCCTTGCACCAGTCCCGCGCTCATCGAATCAAAATCACTTAAGCTCTATTTGAACTCACTTAACCAACATGCCTTCGCAGATATTGCATCGGCGCGCAACTGCATCAAGCAGGATTTATCGAATGCAGCAGGCGCACAAATCGACGTGTTATTGCAGCCATTTTCCGGCATGCAGGAAGTACTGGATGTTCCGACCGGGCTTAATCTCGACTCCCAGAATGTAGGATGTACCCAATTTGAAACTGACGCCCAACTGCTGCAGTTGACTGATGCCAATGCGGCGTTTGAAGCCATAGTGG
>CAIYIP010000232.1 GCA_903926285.1 uncultured Gammaproteobacteria bacterium | reverse complement strand
TCATGGCATTGTTGATTCTGCCGCTGGCAATAGCATCAAGAGCTTCCTCCCTGGACAGAATGACAGTACGGATGTTTTCCGATTCGGTTGCTACGCCAAAAATTCCACCGGCCAAGCCAGCGGCGAAACTGGCACAAAATACGGTCATCTTTTCTGCACTGCCTCCGGGGCTGTTGTAGTACTCGCAAACGGGAAGCAAGCCTTCAACCTGCATGCCAGTCTCTTCATGGGCTTCCCGGATCGCGACTTCTGCAGGGGTTTCGCCATCCTCCAGCAAACCTGCTACCAATTCGAGGGCCCAGGGGCCATTGCGCTGATCGTCTACGCAGCCGATCCTGAATTGCTCGACCAACAACACCTTATCCAAATGAGGATCATATAACAATATACCGACTCCGGGTTCGCGTAGCAGGACTTCCCGATAGAACTCCTGGCTCCAGCCGCCCTGGAACAAACGGCACTTGAGGCGCACGCGGTCGATGCGCAAAAAGCCTGTGTAACAGTTTATGGTTTCCAGGATTTTGACATCATTTTCGCCAAATCCCGAAGCAGCGTTATCGTGCATGCTTTCCTCAAATTTCCGGTGGGGCATTGAACGCCAGAATCCGGGTTTGTTTGCTACAATGCAACAGCTTTTACTGACACTTGTTAACGAACTAACACCCTTCCTGAAACTTTCAATTGCATACACTGCCTTGACAGGAAAACTTTTGAATATAAACTGACTGGCTGGTCAGTCAGAGACTTGGAGCCCATGATGAACCCCACGTTTTTACCTCAATTTAGGCGCCGCGCGCGGCACTTGAGCCTAGCTATACTGGCCCTGGTTGCGGCCTCCACCGCCAGCGCCGACGACCTGCTGCAGATCTACAACCTTGCGGTGACCAATGATCCGGAAATCCGCCAGGCCCGCGCCACCTTTAATGCCAGCCACACCTTGCTGGACCAGGGCAAATCCTTTCTGCTGCCCACCGTCAGCCTCGACGGCACCACCTCCCGCGATACCACCGGTCTCGCTGACAGAGACACCGATCCAAACCCACCGGATCGCCAGCACTCGTTCAGCAACAGCTTCATCTCCAAGAGTTATGGCCTCAACCTGCGCCAGGCCCTGATGAATTTCCAGGCCTGGTACGCCTACCAGGCCGCCCGGCGTGACGATGAAGCCGCAGCCACCCGCCTCGTGCAGTCCGAGCAGGCGCTGATCATGAAAGTCGCCACTGCCTATTTTGCCGTGCTGCGCAGTCAGGAAAACCTCGCCACCTTTCGTGCCGAGCAGGACGCCAGCAACCAGGTCCTCGACCAGACCCAGCAGCGCTTTGATGTGGGCCTGATCCCGATCACCGATGTCTACGACAGCCAGGCCAGTGCCGACCTTGCTGCCGTCAACACCCTGGTCGAGGAGAACAACCTCAACCAGAGTCTCGAAGCCCTCGAAGCCATTACCGGCCAACCCCACAATAATGTTGCCGAGCTGCGCGATGACTTCCCGATTGTGTCGATTGATCCAATCGACATGAACGAATGGGTGAACCTGGCCCAGCAAGGCAACCTCGACATCAAGCTCGCCGCGCTGGATCTGGACGCCAAGGAACAAAGTGCCAAGGCCGCGCGTGCCGCCTTGTACCCGACCCTTGATCTGACGGCCAACTACAACTGGAACGAATCGGCCAACCCGTTCAGCTTTTTCCCGGCCGCGGCCAATGAACGCTCCAGCGTGGCGATCAACCTGACGGTGCCACTGTTTGCCGGCGGCCTCAATTCAGCACGCAAGCGGCAGGCGTATTACACCCGCGATGCGAGCGAGGAAGCGCTGCTGAAATCGCGGCGTGACAACACCCAGAGCACGCGCAATTCCTACCGCAGTGTGGAGACCGATGTGCGGTCGGTGGCGGCGCAGGCGCAGTTTATTGTGTCGGCGCAGAGTGCGCTGGATGCCACGCAAGTGGGTGTTGAAGTCGGTACCCGCAACGTGGTGGAACTGGTGCTGGCGCAGCGTTCGCGCTTCCAGGCCCAGCGCAACTATGACAATGCGCGTTTCCAGTATGTGATGGACACGCTGGCCCTCAAACAGGCCGCGGGTCTGCTTACGCCACAGGATGTGATGGATCTGAATGAAGGGCTCGCTGAATAACTAACCGCCCTCAGCAAGGCAAGCATTCAAGTATCACTTTACTCAAGCGCGTGGTTGCACCCTGATTGGTCGCAACCACAGCTTCAGCTTTTGCTCCGATTGCTGAAAGTAGCTCTGGTGCTTGCAACAACGCTGCAACCCGAAGGCCCAGCGCATGGGCATCAGCCACAACTTCCATCCCGCCAGCAGCACACAAAAGTTCGCTTGCCGCCTGAAAATTGTAAAGTGAAGGCCCCGTCAGAATCGGCAGGCCCAGCGCAGCGGGTTCGATTATGTTCTGGCATCCGGTATCAACCAGCGAACCACCAACAAACGCCAGGTCGGCAAGACTGTAATAAAACTGCATGTCACCCATGGTGTCTCCCACCAGCACCTGAATATCAGGACCAACAGGCTGCCCTGAACTGTAACGCAACGCCTTGTAACCCAGGGCTTGGGCGAGCTGATGGGTTTCGGCAAAACGTTCGGGATGACGCGGCACCAGGACGAGCAATAACGCAGGCAGTTGTTGGATGGCCAACGCAAAGGCCTGCAACACCTTGCGCTCTTCGCCCTCACGGGTACTCGCCGCGATCCAGACAGGACGCTCACTCAGGTCTGACTTGAAAGCTTGGGCCTTTTGCACCTTGGCTCCATCCACCGCCACGTCAAATTTAAGCGTGCCGTTTATTTGCAGTTTTGCCGGAGCCAACCCGAGTTGCTGAAAGCGCATCCCATCGTCGACAGCTTGCGCAAGCACAACATCAAGGTCTTGCAGCATACTGTGTGTCAGTGAAGAAAAACGCTGATAACGCTGTTGCGATCTTGCCGAGAGTCGCGCATTGGCCAGAATTATTTTGCAGCCGCGCAGGTGCGAGTAATGAATCAGATTGGGCCAGAGTTCGGTTTCGAGCAGCACCAAAACTGACGGAGAAAATTCAGCAAGAAATCGTTGCACAGCGCCCGGCACATCGTAAGGCAGGTAGACGTGTGTGACGCGGTTGCCAAAGAGCTTCGTCACGCGCTCCGATCCCGTTGGTGTCATGGCAGTCACAATCACATTCAACCCGAGCCGGGCTTGAAGAATTGCGTCAATCAAGGGCTGTGCCGCGTGGACTTCACCAACAGATACGGCATGAAAAACTATGCTTGGCCCTGCATGTGTTTGCAAAGCTGCGGGATACCACCCGAGGCGCTCGGGCCACCGCTGCCGATATGCCGGTGCCTTGCGCGCGCGCCATAACAGCCGTAACAACACGATCGGCAAGAGAAGATAGGTCAACAGGCTATAAATAATACGCGGCACGCATGATCCGAAGGGCAGATAACTTTTGGCATGGTGCCGTGAAGCATTGGCGAATTCAATGGAATAGTAGCTGCCCGGACGCACGCAGGCTTGATCTCTTTGCAGCTCGTGCTATCTAGCCAGGACCACTGACCTTATACTTCATCATATCTTCAACAAGCGCCTGTTCCTGCCATATTCATGCTGATCGAAAAAGACATCGTCATTCTGGGCGGCGGCATTGCCGGCCTCTGGTTGCTCAATCGTTTGCGCAATGCCGGTTATGCCGCTGTGCTGCTCGAACGCGCTGCGCTGGGCACCGGCCAGAGCATTGCCTCGCAAGGCATGATTCACGGCGGCATGAAATACGCGCTGAGCGGAGCGCTCACCGGCGCTGCCCAATCCATCGCCAACATGCCACAACACTGGCAGGCCTGCCTGCAGGGCAAGGGTGATGTGGATTTGCGCGGCACCAATTTGTTATCGGATGCGTATTACATGCTCCCGCGCCAGAGTGTGCGTTCGCGGCTCAACGCGTTCTTCGGCAGCAAGGCGGTGCGCGGCAAGATAGATGCAGTCGAGACAGAAGACCTGCCCGCATTCTTCAAAGGCCATCTCAACGGCCCGCTTTATCGCCTGCACGACATTGTGCTGGACGTGCCTTCGCTGCTGACGACACTTGCGAACACCGCAAAAAATCACATCTACCAAATCAACTGGGACAACACACGAATCAATCACAGTGCCGACGGCACGGTGCAGTCGATTGCACTGCCCAACGGTATTGAACTCAGAGCGCAGCGTTTTATCAGCACTTGTGGTGAGGGCACCGAGGCCCTGTTACAAATTCTTCGGCCTGCCAAAGTCGCGATGCAGATACGACCACTGCAAATGGTGGTGGTGAAACACAAGCTGCCGCACTCGCTGCATGTGCATTGTGTATCTGACCAGCTCACAGCTACACCCGAGCTCACAGTCACAACACATCCATGCAAGGACGGCGCCAAAGCCTGGTATCTGGGCGGTGAACTTGCCGAGTCGGGCGCAAGCCTTGGCAAGGACGCGCAAGTACAAAGAAGCAAAAGCAAACTTGCCGAATTGTTTCCATGGTGTGATTTCAGCACCGCAAGCTGGCACAGCTTTTACATCAACCGGGCCGAAGCAAAGCAGGCTGATGGCAAGCGCCCGGATAATGTTTCAGTGCATAGCGTGGGCAACGTGCTGTACTGCTGGCCCACCAAGCTGACACTCGCGCCCAATATGGCAAATACCGTTCTTGATGCGCTCAAGGCACAAGCTGTCTTGCCGCTACAATTATCCGATGCGCCACTTCCCGGACTGGAATTTCCAGGCATCGCTGTTTCTCCCTGGGATGCCATGACTGATGAAACACAAGGTGGAAGCAGCGCATGAGTTCCGCATTGCTCAACTCAAAGCCTGGAAATTTTTTGCGGCCATTGGGCAGCACCGGGCTACAGCTTTCGGCACTTGGCCTCGGCACTGTGAAGATAGGCCGCAATGAGCAAGTCAAATATCCGGTTTCGTTCAGCATTCCTGATGACGCCGCCGTCAGCAAGCTGCTGGCTGAGGCGCATGAGCTGGGCATCAATCTCGTTGATACTGCTCCAGCCTATGGCAATAGCGAGGAACGGCTTGGCCAACTCCTGCAAAAACGCGAACAATGGGTCATCGTAACTAAAGTCGGCGAAGAATTTATCGAGAGCAAATCAGTCTTTGATTTCAGCGCACAACACACGCGCGCAAGCGTCGAGCGCAGCCTGAAGCGCTTGCAGACAGATTATCTCGATCTTGTGCTGATACATTCCGACGGCAACGATGAGAAAATTCTTAACGAAGGTAGTTGTGTGGCGATGTTGCGTGAATGCCAGCAGCAAGGCCTCATCCGTGCGATCGGCATGTCGACTAAAACCATTGCTGGTGGCTTGCTGGCAGCCCGGCTGCTCGATGTGGTGATGGTTACTTATAACCTGCAGCAGCAGGATCAGGAAGTTGTTGATCTCGCGCATGCGCTCAACAAGGGAGTACTGGTCAAAAAAGCTTTGATGAGTGGCCATATGCACGATGGCAGCCGCGACGCTGTGAAAGAAAGCATGAAGCTTAATTTCGCGCAGCCGGGAATTACCAGCATGATTATTGGCACTATCAATGCGCAACATCTGGCAAGTAATGTCGCCACAGCAAAGAATGTGTTGGAAAATCTCTGATAAGCAAGAAAATACCGTAGACGAAAATTTAATTCAGCAAAAAATCGCCAGGCTGCATGCAAAGCTGGACCTTCGTCGCCCTTCAAGGCCGAAGTTGCCTCAGGCAAAAAAAATCACTGGGCGATTTTACTTGCCTTTCAGATCATCCTGAATTTTGGACACGATCGCTGAAGTGGAACAGTTGTCCAGAAAATTCAACACTTTGACTTCGCCGCCATAGGAGTGCACAAAGTCGGAACCGACGACCTGGTCGATGCCGTAATCGCCACCCTTGATGAGCATTTCAGGCTTGATTTCACGTAATAGTGATTCGGGGGTGTCTTCACCGAAGGACACGACCCAGTCGACGGACTCCAGGCCGCTCACTACTGCCATGCGCCGGTCAATTGAATTGATAGGCCGCCCCTTGCCTTTGAGTCGTGTGACGGATTGATCGTCGTTGATTGCCACAATCAGGCGATCACCCTGCTTCTTGGCTTCCTTGAGATAACCGACATGGCCCGCATGAATGATGTCGAAACAACCGTTCGTAAAGACGATGTTTTCACCGTGGGCGCGTGCGTCTTCAACTGCGAGTAATAATTGCTCGCGCGTCATGACACCTTTATCGGAGCCATCATCGCGCTGTACTTCGCGGCGTAATTCAGGACCACTGATCGCGGCGGTACCGAGTTTGGCCACGACAAGTCCGGCTGCAATATTCGCGAGAGCGACAGATTCTGGCAATGGCAAGCCAGCGCCAAGGCTCGCTGCAACTACTGAAATTACCGTATCGCCCGCACCGGTCACGTCGTAGACATCGCGTGCGCGCGCCGGAAAATGTTGTTCGGGTTCATTCTGGCGAATCAGGCTCATGCCATTTTCACCGCGTGTGATCAGAAGGGCTTCGAGATCCAGATCGCGCAGCATCTGCTGGCCTTTCTGCACAAGCTCTTCCTCGCTTTCACAGGCGCCGACCACACTTTCAAATTCGTGCAAATTGGGTTTAACCAGCGTTGCACCGCGGTAAATCGTAAAGTCACCGCCCTTGGGATCAACCAATACGGGTACTCCTGCAGCCTTGGCAGCCTGGATCAATGCTGAAACACCGAGCAGCGCACCCTTGTTGTAGTCGGATAATACGAGCACATCGACCTTGCTCAGCAAGGCATCCACCTTGGCCTTCAGATGTGCAGCATCCTCGGCAGCAAACATTTCTTCAAAATCGAGGCGAATCAATTGCTGATGGCGACTGATCACACGCAGCTTGGTGATGGTGGGCTTGCCCGCAACACGATGAAAATCGCAGAACACACCGGCGGCATTAAGACTGATCTGCAATTCGCGTCCTGCCACATCGTCACCAACAAGGCCAACCAGCGATGCCGCAGCTCCTAACGCTGCGAGGTTGAGCGCCACGTTGCCGGCGCCACCGGGACTGTCCTTGGTGTTGTTGACCTTGACGACGGCAACCGGCGCTTCGGGTGAAATCCGCGAGGCACCACCGATCCAGTAACGGTCCAGCATCACATCGCCGGCGACCAGGATTCGTGCTGTATCAAAACGGGGAATTTCTAGTTTCATTGTAAGTCTGTCTTAAAAACGTCCGTAGCATAATAACACAGGCTGTGTATATGAGGGCTCGACCGGGCGGCCTTGAGCATTAGTGCAATAAGCGATCAGCATCCATCTGATACAATGAAACATCCTCAATTTTCGCTCAATCAGATGGCGTGTGGCCGTACAAACTCCTCCACCTTTTACTGCTTTTCTCGCCATCAGATACTGGCCAACCTGGCTCGCAATCCTGGCGCTATCCGTCATAGCGTGGTTACCGTTTGGACTGCGCATGAAAATCGGCAGCCTGCTCGGCTATTTTACCTTTGCACTCGCCAGCGAGCGGCGTTACATCACGCGAATCAACATCAAATTGTGTTTCCCCGAACTTGACGCAGCGGCCCAGGAAAAACTGGTAAGGCAGTGTTTTAGCGAAAATGGCATCGGCCTGATTGAAACGGCTACCGGCTGGGTGCGACCGCCCGCGCATTTCAGTAATCTGCTCACAATCACCGGGGCCCATCATATGGAGGCAGCCCTCAGCAAAGGCAAGGGGGTGCTGATGCTCGGTGCGCATTACTCAACTCTGGATTTTTCCGCGAACCTGTTGTCACTGCGCTTTCCGTTTGCTACCACTTATCGCGCGCACAGCAATCCCTTGTTCGATGCCTTCATGCTGCGCGGCAGATTGCGCTACTGCAACGGCGTGTTCGACCGCAAGGATATCCGTGGTTTTTTCAAACATCTGCGCGAGGGCAAGATTCTCTGGTACGCACCCGACCAGGACTATGGTCCAGAGCAGGCCGTCTACGCGCCATTCTTCGGCAAACCCGCCGCCACCATTACTGCAGGCAGGCGTTTTGCTGCCTTCAATAATTCGCCGGTGGTGCTGATACGCCACCATCGTCTGGAGCGCAAGCCTGTTTATATTATCGAATTCATTCCAGTCCCCGACACTTCTCCAGGTGCTGATGATACTGCTTATGCGGCACAGCTCAACCGCATGCTTGAAGCTGCAATCAGGGTCGAACCCGCGCAATACCTCTGGATGCACAAGCGGTTCAAAACACAGGCAGGCGGTAAACCGCAGAGTCCTTATATCAATATCCACACGCCCACTAAAAAATTGACCGAGGCGCAGTATCGCGAAGTGCTGGGCTCAGCCGCAGAGTTGGCAGAGGCAAATGCCGGTATGCAAAAAGTCGTTTTACAGAATGGTTTACAGCTCTGGCATTTTTCGGGTCTTGCCAGCGGACTGCGCAAATTTTTCCATCCTGCCATCAAGCTCGACACACTTGGAAAATATTTGCGCAGCAAGGGTCTCAATACGATTACCGTCGATAATATCTTTCTTATCACGTCACGCGGCGTGACGGCTGTTTCCTGTTTTGTGCCAACTGGTGAGGCAATCAGCTCCGCAACAGCGCAATACTGTGGCCCTGAAAGTGCCGCACTTTTTTTTGCGCAGCTGCATGTTGCAGGCTATTACTGTGGTCATGTAGACAATGGCAATCTTATTGTGAACGAAGCCGGATTCGCTATTCTTGATCCAGCAGTACTCTATAAACTTCCGACTTCCGGTGCTGAACGCGAATGCGTTGCTGACCTGATGCAGTTTTGTGCTTTCCAGCATTACAATCAGCAACAAATGGAGCTTTGCTGTAAATCCTATCTTGCCAATATTGCAGAGAACCGCCGACAAGCGCTTACACAAATCCTTGCCCAACACCACGTGCACACGGACAATGCGTGTAGCCACACCGCAGAACCTGCCAGCAACGATAAGAGTTCTTCCACTACCTCATGAATTTTTCTGCCAACCCAGCCCGCAATTCGATTCCATTATTGGCAGTGCTGATTAGCTGCATATTTTCCTTTTACAGCATCAGCGCCAATCCGTTACTGAATAACGATGCCTATGGTTATTTACGCGCTGCCGAAATTTTCAACATAGAAGGCTTTCGTCCTGTGCTGGATCATTACGGCTGGTATGGCTATTCGATTCTGATAGCACTGGCAGATCGCGTTTTACCTGGCGGCATGGTTGCGAGCGCACACATCCTGAACACCATCAGTTACGCGCTGCTGGTATTTGTTTTTATAAAAATCTGCACGGAATATCAGGCGAGTAGAAGAGTCGAATTTTTTGCTGCGCTTACGATCCTGTGTTTTCCACTGCTCAATGAAATGCGCTATTTCCTGATTCGAGATTTTGCGTTCTGGGCGTTTACACTGCTTGGCTTTCTTTTGTTAGTGCGCTATCAGCGCGACCGCAAACTTCTGACTGCCATCTACTGCGGCGGCGCATTACTTGCTGCTATAGCATTCAGGCTGGAAGGTTTGTTACTGGCCGCTATTGCACCCTTGAGTCTGTTGGCGAGTCCCGGCAACAGGATAGCTAATTTACGCCTGGCGACCAAATTGCTGCTGGTATTGTGCAGCGCAGTTCTTGGCAGTTATGTGCTCGCATTATTTGCCGGCATCAATCTGTTGAAGCTTGTGGAATATGCCTACCGGTTTTATTTGCCGCTATTATTCAATCTCAAGG
>CAIYIP010000231.1 GCA_903926285.1 uncultured Gammaproteobacteria bacterium | reverse complement strand
GTTTGTGGTAACTCCGGCCTTAATACATTGTTTTTCACAGTTCGCGACACTCGCCGCATCAAAATTAGGTAAACCATTACCACCACGCAGCACGATGTGTGCGTACGCATTGCCCGTCGTATGAATAATGGAAACCTTGCCTTGGGGATCTATACCTAGAAAACGATGCGGACTCGCCACAGCCTTCAGTGCATTGATCGCAACCTCAAGGCCACCATCGGTACCATTCTTGAAACCAACGGGCGAACTTAAACCACTCGACATTTCGCGATGTGTTTGTGATTCAGTTGTACGCGCACCGATGGCTGACCAGGTGATAATGTCATGCAAATACTGCGGAGAAATCGGGTCCAGTGCTTCCGTTGATGTTGGTAGACCCAGCGCGCTAAGCTTCAGCAACAACCTTCTTCCTGTGTGCAACCCTTTCTCGATTTTGAAGCTGTCATTCATTTCAGGATCATTGATGAGGCCTTTCCAGCCAGTGGAGGTGCGCGGTTTTTCAAAATAGACGCGCATGACGAGTACCATTGTGTCCTGCACTTCATCGGCCAGCATTTTCAGGCGCGCAGCATAATCGAGCGCTGCGTCAACATCGTGAATCGAGCACGGACCGACAACGACAAACAGGCGCGGATCCTTGCGATCAAGAATATTGCGGATAATCTGCCGGTTGTTACGTACGTTTTCGAGCGTATTACCAAACAATGGTAGTCGCGTTTTGAGCGCTTCAGGCGTAATCAAGGGCTGGTAAGCAGCAATATTGACGTTTTCGGTGCTGGTTTCGGTCATGAAAGGTACTCAGCATTACGGGTATTGTTCATTATACCGGGCCTCACCGATCGTGACGTATCAAATTTTGCTGAATGGAGAATGCATAGATTAGCGTCTGCGCTTTGGAATTACCCAATCTCCCCCGCAAGAACCAGCAAGGATAGGTTTCAGGAGAGTCCATCGGCATGGATTCCGATGATAGCCAAGGAAGAAGCGTATTTGCAGGAACCACGAGCATCGTTCTGAAAGGCCATCTGCTGTAGGGTCAGCAAATGGCCTGGTATTATCGGGCAGCAATTTTTCAGACTTCCATGATGTGAAAGGCAGTGGCCAGACTGAGTATGGGATTCTGATCTGGGGCAGGGCGCCACTCATGTGCGACGAAACCCTCATATCCCATATCGGCTATGGCACGCGCGATGAAAGGATGGTTGAGTTCCTGGGTATCATCAATTTGGCTGCGAGTAGGCACACCGGCAACGTGGATATGGCAGACCTTGTCGAGATTGTCGCGCAGGGTGCGGACCACATCGCCGTTCATGATCTGCACATGGTAGAAGTCGTACACAATCCTGATGTTCGGCGAGCCCACTTCCTTGCAAACATCAAAGCCCCAAAAAACGTTGTTAAACATCTGATCGGTGCGATTGTCGGCTGCCACTTTCGAGTTGGTGATTTCCATGCAGACGTACACACCTTTTTCTTCAGCATAGGGTGCAATGCGTTTCATGATTTCCACGGTATTGGCAAGGCCTTCCTCACTTGACATGCCGCGACGTTCTCCAGGCATACCGATCAAGCTTTTGCAGCCGACACGAGCACACATGTCGATGCCTGCACGAGTGGCTTCTTCAATCTGGTCATGAAGTTCGCGTCGCACAAAACCGTTTTCAAATGAAGTACCGGTGCCTGTCATGAGCGCTGGTGCCAGGCCGTAGTTAGTGAGTACTGGAATATCTTTTTCAGCTGGCAGATCCATGCCGGCGAAGCCAAGAGAGGACAATATTTCACAGCGTTCTTCCAGCGTCAGCTGCAGCGTACCCCAGACCGACCCCATGACACTTTGCTTTAGACGGCCCTGGCGTATAGGCGCTGTAGCAGATTCATCAGCAGCCTTGACGTAGGGCGCGAAGAAGGGTGATGTGGCAGCGAGAGCTAGTAGTTTGCGGCGGGAAAGTGCAGAGGACATAGGGTTCACCATTTTTAGTTGTAGTTGCGTGACGGGCGGAGAATAAACATCCGTCCTGGCAAAGTCCACGAACTTTATGAGGATGCTCAGGGCTTTGTAGTGGCTCCTGCAAATAAAGCCTTATTCCAGCAAATAAAAGTACGGGATGGCAGTAAAAAACAGCGCAAGGCAAACTGGTTGGGCTGGTTCTTCGAGCAGGCGCCGGTAGTTTTCCAGTTGGGCCCTGTAAAGCTTTGCCTGTTCCTGGCAGAAGGTCTCAAGTGTTTGTCCTGACTGCGGACTTGAGGATTTGTAGTCAATGATCCAGCGCACACCTTTGGCATCCACCAACGTACGGTCGATAATAAAATCGCGTCGGTAACCACTGGTGAAATCTGACAGCGCGAGTTCATACTTGTCGTTGTTATGAACTGTGTTAAACAGCCACTCTGCCTCCGGTGCATTCACGCATTTCTGCAACTGTGCCAGAACAATCGAAACGGCTTCTGTCAATTCACCTTCGCTGCTGCAAAGTGGCAGCAGTTCACGTTTCCAAAGGGGGAGTTCGGCACTGCCCTGCAACCAGTTCAAGCCCCTCTCCGCTAAGTGTTTAAGTCCCAGGTGAATAAGCTCACCGATTTTGGCTGCCAATGGCTGCTCTTCATCACGTTCTGCAGGTTCAAGCTCCGGCAAAGCTGGCAGCAGTGAGCCTGGTAACGGTGATTGCCAACTGGATGGCAAACGAAAGATCGGCTGATTATGCCGCTTTGAGGTGTTGCCGATCTGTTCAGAGCTGATGGGAGGAGGCGCTGGAGTCAAGGTGATATTCAGTTTTTGCTGGTGTTGCAACAGTTGTGGGAAGATTGTTTGCAGCAGTGAACGGGACGGCGCAGTTA
Source organism: uncultured Gammaproteobacteria bacterium (assembly GCA_903926285.1). Lineage (GTDB taxonomy): Bacteria > Pseudomonadota > Gammaproteobacteria > Pseudomonadales > Pseudohongiellaceae > CAILUG01. The sequence continues at coordinate 3,034 of CAIYIP010000231.1, read as the reverse complement.
GTTCGCCCTTGACGGTTTTCACGTTGCCGAAAATCCAGGCCTGGCGAATAGCACGCGTAACTCCGATATAAAGCAGGCGTGTTGTCTCCAGATCACTACGCATACCTGCTTCGAGTCGCAGGTACTGATAGAGGGAATCAGCATCGGCACCTTTGGCAGGCAACAGTCCCAGCAAGGGACGCGGTTTGTTATTGGCATCAAGAAATTCCTTCCAGATTAACAGGGGACTGTCCTGCGCTGGTGGCGTGCGATCGAGGCCAGGCAAGATCACTACATCGAATTCAAGGCCCTTGGCCTTATGAATGGTCATGATGTGCAGATTAACAGCGGCGTCGAGCGCGCTGCCATGGCAGCGTCCCAGTTGCTTGGTAAAGTTATGGATGTCGGGTAGTTCACCCTGCACTTCATGCTGTTCTACGAGATCAAGAAAGGCGATAAGATTCGGCAGCACCGATTTTTCTGCGAGTGTGGCGGGCCCGCCAAGTTCTATCCAGGTGTTTTCCAGCAACGAGCGCAGCGGCAACTGTTGGCGCAATAGACGAGCATGCTGCAACACGGGAACGCAGCGCTGCAAGCGTACAAGTCCATCATCACTGAGTTGTGTGAGTGCAGTGTGGTTCTGCATCGCTGCCCACAACGAGCTCGCGTCAGCGTTCGCATGCCGTGCAAGTGCTTCAATATCCGTGATCCCAAGGCCAATAAAAGGTGTTCGCAGCAGAGCAAACCACGCTGTACTGTCAGCAAGGTTCAGCAATGCTTGTAGCAGAATGAAGATGTCATTCACGGCGCCATACGAAAGCAGCGGATCGATGTCGCTCGCATTCCAGTGCAGGCCTCGTGCGCGAAGTGCAGGGACGATGGCATCGAGATGCTTTCTGCTGCGCACCAGTATCGCAATACTTTGTTGTGGCTGTTCGTACTGCAGAAGTTTGCACAGATTGGCCACGGCCTCGGCTTCGACACCGCGTTTGCTTTCCGTGTCGGTGTTTTCATCCGCGACCCAGAACTGTGCTGTTACACCAGTATCGGGATCCGCCGAAGCAGCACGTGCCTGACTGGGACTGTAATGCACGCCGCCACGGTCGATGTCATCGATTTGCGGGAACGCCCCGCTGAATACCAGGTTGACCCAATCGACAACACTGCTTTCGCTGCGAAAATTGATGCCGAGTTGCAGCGCTTTGAGTTTTACGGTGCCTATGCCTTCATCGCGCGCGCGCAGGAAAAGCCCAACCTTGGCATCGCGAAACAAGTAACACGATTGCATGCCATCTCCCACGATAAACAGCGTGCGGCCATCGCCAGTAGTCCAGCCATTGGTGAGTTTTTCCAGCAGCTCAAACTGCATGCTGGAAGTGTCCTGGAATTCATCGACCAGAATGTGCCTGATCTGATAATCAAGCCGCAGTGCAAGGTCGGTTGGCTCAATGTCGGTGCCAAGGGCTTGCAAGGCAGCCAGGCTGGTCTGGGTATGATCAATACGCCCGGCCTCGCGCATCGCTATATCGAGTTGTGCAGCAAGTAGTGGCAGGATATCGGTGAGTGCAGCCATCACCTCCCATTGCTGTGGAGCATAAAATGGGTCGGGTAATCGCGCGAGCAAAAGCAGCAAGGGCAACAGGCCAGAGTCCGTAAGTGCGGCGACAGTTTCGCTGAACAGTGTTTTCATTGCAGCTGCATGGGCTTTCTGTGCGGGTGTAAACGATTTTTCCTGGCCTGGAAAACCTTCGGTTACACGCACACTCTTGCGCGTATCTTTGCCATCCTTAAGTAGAAAGAAAGCCGCAAGTGCACGCCATTCGTCAACATGCGCATAACTGGCGGGTGGCAGAGCCTGACCAAAATTGTACTGGCTCAGGCGTGTGTCATTCGCGGCAGCGAGATTGGCAGCTGCATAATTGATTAGATCAAGGATCGGTGCCTTGAACGGCTCCAGTGTGGTGTCAGCCGTTGCCAGCGTAGCCGTAAGCATGTCAGCCAGATTCTGTTCCAGCAGAGCCCTTGACTGTGCGGGGTCGTTACGCAACTGGGCGACCAGCGGCAACCACTGGTCGCGTTTGTTGAGCAGGTTGTGCAAAAGATCAGCGATACTCTGCAGATTGTTATGCAGATGCCGCAGTAGCAAGGCCAGAGCGTCGCTAAAATGACCTGGTCGTTCCAGATACGCGATTGTTGTGCGTATTGCCTGCGCAAATACATTTTCCATATCGGTGCTGATCAGCGGTCGTGCGCCAAAGTTGGAGCTGAGCGGGAGTCGGGCAGTGAGATGGGAATTGAAACTGTCTATGGTATTGATGCGGAGGCGCTTGCTGTTGGCGAGCAGATTCCAATCTTGCTGTGCATCGCGTTGCAGCGCCTTGGTCGCGAGCTGCAGTGTGAGGCGTTTATGCTCGGGCAGCGCCGCAAGCGCTTCGGTGGAAATAGCCGCCGCCTCCTGCAGATAACCAAGCAAGCGGTTACGCATTTCGGCGGCTGCTTTCCGCGTAAACGTGAATGCCAGTATTTCTTCAGGCTTTTCTGCATGTGCAAGCAGGCACAGTATGCGCTGGGTCAGTAATTCGGTTTTGCCAGAACCTGCGGGCGCCTGCACACAAAAAGAACGGCGTATATCGAGTGCACTGCTGCGAGCCGCAGCATCGTCATTTAGAAGACTCATGCAAACAGTCTCCGTTCCGCAATACGGCAGAAACTGCCCAGGTGGCAGTTGTCACAAGTTGTGCGTGCGAGTGGTTCAACGACCAGCCTGCCATCGAGATACTCTTGTGCAAGCTGCTGGAGACTGTGCTGCCAATGCTGCTTGAGCATTTCCCATGACGGAAGCAAAACAGATTTCTGGCTGGCAAAAGCGATACCAGGCAGGGCTTGATCACTGGCGCCAATACCGGCATAAATCTGCTCTTTGATGCTCACGTGTGCATACAGCAAAGCGGTAACAGGACCGTATTTGTTGTGCGCATCAACCGCAACCTGATAGAGCAGGAGCTGGGGGTTTTTCCGGCCGTTCTTCTTGCCATGGCGTGTTGACCTTTAGCCC
>CAIYIP010000230.1 GCA_903926285.1 uncultured Gammaproteobacteria bacterium | reverse complement strand
CCATTCGTGTTGATATTGAAAAAATAGACGTGTTGCTGAATCTCGTTGGCGAGATGGTCATCAATCAGTCGATGCTGAATCAGCTAGCACGCAACAAGCAGGGAGCCCACAACTCAGTGGAACTCGAGCAGGCACTGGCCTTGCTGGAGCGCACCACGCGCGAACTGCAGGAAGCTGTGATGGAAATTCGTATGCTGCCGGTGAGTGTCACCTTTAGCCGTTTCCCGCGTCTCGTGCATGACATCAGTGCCAAGCTCAAGAAAAAAGTTGAACTGAAAATTACCGGCGAGCAAACCGAGCTTGATAAAACCGTACTCGAAAAAATCAGCGACCCGCTGCTGCACTTGATCCGCAATGCACTCGATCACGGTATTGAAAGCCCCAGTGAGCGCCTGCGCAAGGGCAAGCCGGAAATGGGTGTTATTCATCTGAGCGCATCACACGAAGGGGGTAGCGTGGTGATTCGTGTTGCCGACGATGGCGGCGGCCTGAATGCGGACAAAATCATGAAAAAAGCGGTCGAAACAGGCCTGCTTGGCAGTGAGACCAGGTTAACGGATGCGCAGATTTACGATCTGATTTTTCTGCCTGGGTTCTCCACAGCTGAGACAGTGACCGATATTTCCGGCCGCGGCGTAGGGATGGATGTCGTGCGCAGCAATATCGAAGATATCGGTGGTCGCGTGGAGGTCTATTCCGAAAAAGACAAAGGCAGCACCTTCCAGATTACCTTGCCACTGACACTCGCGATTCTTGATGGTCAGCTGATAAAAGTGGGCACCGAAGTGTATGTATTGCCACTGTTGTCGATTGTGGAAACCGTCCAGGTAAAACTGGACCGGCTCAACATCATCTCCGGCAAGCAGGTCGTATATCGCCTGCGCGGCCACGCCATACCGGTTGTTGACATGCGCCGCCTGTACCGGATAGCCGGTAATGAACCCTTGACCAGTTATGCGAACAAGCACTTGATCATTGTCGAGTCGGAGCGCAAGTCGATCGGTCTGGTAGTCGATGAGCTGCTTGATCAGCATCAGGTGGTAATCAAGAGTCTCGAAAACAATTTTGTCAAAGTGCCCGGCATGCTGGGTGCAACTATTCTTGGCGATGGCAAGGTGTCTTTGATCCTGGATGTCACCACGCTTGCTGACACGATTGCAAAAGATCTGGTACAGGTTGTTAAACATTAATAGCTAAACACTAATTTACGTGCAGGAGTAATAGCGATGGCACAGGCAGAAAAATCAGCAGCTGTAATGCACCAATACCTCACGTTTATCCTCGATGGCGAAGAGTACGGTGTTCCCATTCTGAAAGTAAATGGTATCCAGGGCTGGGAAAAAACTACGCCGATTCCGAATTCACCTGACTTCGTCAAAGGCATCATCAACCTGCGCGGGGAAATTGTGCCGATCATAGATTTGCGCAAGCGTTTTGGCCTCGAAGACAAGGCTTTTGATACGCACACTGTAGTGATAGTGGTGCGCGTCGAGCAGGACGGCTGCAAACGCACGGTCGGCCTGGTAGTCGACGCCGTGGCTGACGTACACGACATCGCCCCCGCATCACTGCATAACACGCCGGATTTTGGCGACAAGATCAACAATGAATTTATTCATGGCCTCGGCATGATTGGCGAAAAACTGGTCATCCTGCTTGAGATCGACAAACTCATCGATTGGAGACGCGTATCAGTCAGTGAAAAATCAGAGTCGCTGTTCAAGGCTGAGCAAACCTTGATTGAAGTTGCAGCATAGTCGCTACTCTTCAGAGGCACCTGACATGGGTT
>CAIYIP010000229.1 GCA_903926285.1 uncultured Gammaproteobacteria bacterium | reverse complement strand
CGGAGCTTCATGGAACACCGATAGTTGCTGGCGACAACACAATTTATGTATTCGCATTACAAGAACAATAAAGCATAATAGCCCGAGTAATATCACCGGTTGGCTCAGAAGGTAACCATGAAAACACGCATTTCAAAACTACTCACCGGGCTCGCGCTGGCAAGTGGAATGCTGTTATTGAATCCGGTGCAGGCACATCATTCCCTGACAGGTGAATTTGATACTTCAGTAACTTTCGAAGTGCGCGGCGCTCTTACCAAACTGGAATGGTTCAATCCACACATCTGGTTTTATGTCGACGTCACTAACGACAAAGGTGAAGTTGAGAAGTGGCAGTGTGAAATGGGCTCACCCAATCAATTGATGCGTGCCGGCTGGAAAAAAGAAGATCTGCCGCTTGGAACCGTCATTCGTGCGCAGGCCAATCCTGCACGTGATGGCACCAAAACATGTTCCTCGCGTAATATCACGCTTGATGATGGAACTCCGGTTTTTTCACGCGGTGCTGGGAATTAGGGCGGTGGGAATTAGGGCGGTGGGAATTAGGGCGGTGGGAATTAGATAGCCTTTAAAATAGAACCTTAATAATGCAGGTCAATAACAGATTAATAATTTAATAATATAGTGTTAGCTAAGTTTGCTAACAAGTGTTGACAAAATAGTTGACGAATACAGAGAGGGTAAGATCATGCTCAAACCTGCAGGCAGAACATACAAAACACTTTTGATGCTCGCGGCTACACTCATGGTGCAAGTGCCCGCTCAGGCACATCATTCCATAACCGGAGAGTTCGATACTGCAGTCACTTTTGAATTGCGCGGCACACTCACCAGACTGGACTGGACGAATCCCCACCTTTGGTATTATCTCGATGTGGTCAATGACGCTGGCGTTGTTGAGCAGTGGCAATGCACAACGGGTCTGAATCCCAACCGCCTCTTAAGAGCTGGCTGGAAAAAAGACGACCTGCCTATCGGGACTGTGATTCGCACGTTGCGCTCCAACCCTGCCAGAGACGAATCCAACACCTGCATTGTCGGCGGCATAACGCTCGATGATGGAACTCCGATTTTTAGCGGTAACAAGGGTGAAACAACTTCGCAGTAAATTTCACAATAGCAACACATAACAAGAACGATTCAATTGTATGCACAAGGACTTGAGGGGGACACTGCCAATGAAATTAACACTAACCAGAATCAGCACCTGTTTTCTATTGCTCGGTTTGGCCGCGCAGCTGCAGGCGCAAGACATTCCACGCCTTACCAACGGCAAGCCTGACATGAACGGCATCTGGGCGCGCCCTTATGTTTCTGACATGGGTGCCGCCGGCAATGGCCGGAACCAGATTGGCCCTGGCGAGTTGCCATTTACTGACGCGGGGCGCCGGAATTTTGAAAATTACAATCCTTCCACTGGCGACTATACCGGGACATGTCTTCCCTTCGGCCTGATGCGTGCGATGAATTCACCGGACCCGATTCAGTTCATGCAGACCAACACGCACTTCGCATTGTTGTATGAACAAAATACCTGGTTCAAGGTAATAAACACGGATGGTAACAATCACTCCCCTGGCGTGCAGACCTGGTTCGGCAATACTGTTGCCAATTGGGACGGCGATACACTCGTCCTGACGACCTCTGAATTCAACGGCAAGACGCGGCTGGATACGATCGGCCATCCGCACAGCGATCAACTGACAGTTACCGAAAGGCTGACCCGCCGCGATCCAACAACAATGGATTACGAAGTTACTATCAATGATCCGATTTATTATTCTGAGCCCTGGACCAACAAGCGCGTATTTACGCTGCAGGAAGACTTTGAACTGATCGAATATTCCTGTGAGGAAAATAACAAGAGTATGTGGGAAGGCCGTATCAAGCCACCTAACTATGATAACTGGCATACTTACCCTACAACCACTGATTAAGCAGTGTTGTTCACAAAAAAGCCCCGCAAATGCGGGGCTTAATTGTTATTGGCTTTTAGCACTTGCTGAGATGGCAAAGACTTGTGTGGCAAAGGAAATGCAAAGTATCAAGCGTGCAGCAAGACCACTTCAATGGTTATCGAGGAAGTCAAAAATTTCCTTTGCATACACCAGATAAGCATTCAGATGCTCCCCTCCTGGCACTGTATGGTATTCTGCTTCAACACCATGTTCCTGCAACTCGCGGGTAACACGCTCCGATGCTGCTACCGTATTTTGCGTATCCTTGTCACCGTGCAACATCATTACGGCAACCTTGCCTTGCAGATTTGTAAAGGGATAGTTGGTTGTGATGATGGGGCCTGAACTCACAACTATGGCATTAAACATATCCGGATATTTGGCAGCAAAGTGAAATGCAGATGAGCCTGAGGGATTCTGGCCATGTACAAACACTCTGCCAGGATCCACGTTGTATTCCGCTGACACCAGGCCAAGCACATTGAGCACATCCTGCTCAGCGCGCATGTTCTCTTGTTCTGTCCAACCATCTGCTGGCACAGATGGCCCCGCCGGTCTATCAACAGGATAGGGACTACCATAATACGGCTGCCTGTAGCCACGATAGCCGAGTGGTGAAATCACGATGTAGCCGCGTTCACGTGCAAGCCGGACCAAATCATTATTCTCACGATGATTATTATTGATGCTGTTGCCTGCACGCAGAGTAATCAGTACCGGCAGTTGCTGCTCCGGGGTCCAGTTTTCCGGCACAAACAGACGGAAAGGAATCGACTCACCGGTATCAGGAAAGTCATAAACCCGATACTGCTCGCCAGTTCGACGATACATCGGAGCCTTGGGATCGAGTACCGGCTGTGAATCACTCTGCTGGCCCGAAATCACTGGTAGTT
>CAIYIP010000228.1 GCA_903926285.1 uncultured Gammaproteobacteria bacterium | reverse complement strand
TTTGAATACCAGAAATTCCTCGCCGCCAACACGGAAGCGCGCAACATCGGTTTACGCATCATTAGTCTGTTCGCGGTCATGATTCCCGCGATAGGTTTTCTAGTCAGTCTGGCAGTACTCGTGATCCTCGCGTTTGGTGGCCATCTGGTGATCACGGGCGCGCTGTCGCTGGGCAATTTCAGCGCGTTTCTCAACTATCTGACCATCCTGGTGTTTCCGATTATTGTTATTGGTTTCATGAGCAACATCATCGCCCAGGCAACAGCATCCTATGGTCGTATCGTGCAGGTGCTCGACGCACCTGAGCCGCAGGCATTCGGCACACTCGATCAGGACTTGCGCGGCGACATAGCCGTCGCCAATGTGACAGTCATGTATGGAGAGAAGACGGCTCTGCGCGACGTCAGCTTCAATGTAAGCGCAGGCAGCCGCACGGCAATCATCGGCCCGACGGCCGCGGGCAAGACACAACTGCTATACGCAATCACTGGCCTTATCAAACCGCAGTCAGGATCAATCCTTATTGATGGTCAGCCCCTTGTGGCCTGGTCCCCGCAGGCGCTGTACAGGCAGATTGGTTTTGTGTTCCAGGATTCGTCGCTGTTCAATCTGACCTTGCGCGAAAACATCGCGTTTTCCAATACCGTTGGTGATGCCGAACTTGCGCTGGCACTGGCGACCGCCGAGCTCACCGAGTTTGTGGCAACACTCGACAAGGGCCTCGACACCGTAGTCTCCGAACGCGGCACCAGTCTGTCAGGCGGGCAGAAACAACGCATCATGCTTGCGCGGGCCTTGGCCTTGAACCCGCAAATCCTGCTACTGGATGATTTCACCGCGCGCGTCGATAGCCAGACAGAACATAATATCCTCGCCAATGTGCGCAACAATTACCCGGGTATCACCCTGATTTCGGTGACACAGAAAATTGCTCCCGTCGAAGACTACGACCAGATCATCCTGCTGATGGAAGGCATGGTACTTGCCAGCGGTACTCATGAAGAACTCATGGCAACTGCGCCGGAATACGTGCAGATCTATAGCTCGCAACACAGCACTGAAGACTATGAACTACAAGCTTAATACCAGCGATGCCAGCCAGAAACGCGAACCCCTGTTAAAGGCCTTGGCGCGGCTTGTACCGTTGATGAAGGGCGAGGGCAGTCGGGTGATGTTTGCAATGGCCGCAATTCTGCTCACTGCAACAATTCAGCTCAGCAGCCCCTATATCATCATGCATGTGGTGGATACTTACATCACCGTCGGTGATTACGCCGGTATTGTGACGTGGTCTGTCATTCTGCTCGCTATTAACATCGTGGCCTTTTTTTCCAGTTATCTGCAAACGCGCACTATGGGTGGCGTCGGTCGTCGCATCCTGTTCAATCTCAGAAATCTGATTTTCAACAGGCTGCAGGAACTGCCGGTTGCGTTCTTCAACCAGAACCGCTCAGGCGACCTGATATCGCGTATCAACAACGATACCGACAAGCTCAATCAGTTTTTTGCCCATGCGCTGATGCAGTTCCTGAGCAATTTTTTCCTGATTTTGGGTGCTGGCATCGCGATGCTGAGCCTTGATCCAATGCTGGGTTTTCTTGCGCTAGTGCCGGCTATTGTCGTATTGATTATCACGCAGCTGATTTCACCCTGGGTCAAGCGCAAAAACTTTGCGAGCCTGCAGACGATGGGTGGTCTCAGTGGCGAAATTGCCGAGAGCCTCGCCAACTTCAAGGTTATCGTTGCGTTCAACCGTCTTGATTATTTCTGCGAAAAATTTGCTGCCGCAAACAAGGCCAATTTTTCTGCTTCGGTGCGCGCCGGTATCGCCAGTAATTTCTTCCTGCCGCTGTTTGGTATTGCCTACAACCTCGGGCAATTGATCGTCCTAGGTTATGGCATCACGATGATTGCCGAGGGCGCGTTGACGACGGGGCTCTTGATTGGCTTCCTGCTGTACGTCACCAATTTCTACAATCCACTGCGCCAGCTGGCGACTGTGTGGTCTTCGCTGCAGCTGGCACTCGCCGGTCTTGATCGTATCTCCGAAGTGCTTGCCCTCAACACCAACATGCTGGTTGTACCATCTCCACAGACAGTACCGTCGCCACAAACACCTGCGCATGCAGTGCTGGAATTCCGCGACGTGGCATTCCAGTACCCTGAGAGCAAGCCCATACTCAATCATGTATCGCTCGTACTTGAGCGTGGCAAAACCTATGCATTGATCGGCCCGACCGGTGGGGGCAAAACCACTACTGCGTCGCTGATGGCGCGACTGTACGATCCGACTAAAGGCACTGTGCTTCTGGATGGCAAGGATATCCGTGCTTACGAGCCGGAAGAACGCGCCAAAAAAATTGGTTTCATCCTGCAGGAACCTTTTCTGTTCACCGGCACGATGCGCGACAACATTCTGTATGGCAATGCCGAGTTTGGCGTTTATACCGACGAACAGCTCACGCAGCTGATCAACGATGCCGGACTCGCCACCTTGTTCTCGCGTTTTGATCAGGGGCTCGACACCAAGGTTGCTTCGAGCGGCGATTCGATCAGTCTCGGGCAGAAGCAGTTGATTGCATTCATGCGTGCGGCCTTGCGCAAACCCGAACTGCTGATTCTCGATGAGGCAACCGCCAATATCGATACCGTGACCGAACAGTTGCTCGAGGATATTCTCGCAAAACTCCCGGCAGGCACTACTAAAGTGATCATCGCCCACCGCTTGAACACCATCAAGGGAGCGGACGAAATCTTCTTCGTCAATGCAGGTGTTATAACTCGTGCAGGTTCGATGGAGAGTGCAGTAGATATGCTGCTGCATCACAGGATGCAGAGTTGATCGGAGATGCGCTCCTACAGAGAAATAGTTGCGCCACCATCCACTCTGATGATCTGCCCCGTCATGTAGCTGGCGTCACGCACAAGAAACAGTACCGCATGCGCAATCTCTTCAGGTGTGCCCATGCGTCCGAGCGCAGTGCGCTCCACGCGCAACTGTTGTACTTCGGCGTTAACACCGCCGTCGTATTCCGGCCATAGAATCACACCGGGAGACACCCCATTGACGCGCACATGCGGAGCGAGTTCGCGCGCAAGTGAGCGAGTCATGTTCGCCAGCGCTGCCTTTGCCATTGTATAAGGCGTGAATGCCGCTACTCCGGGTAAAGCAGTGCTGTCGACGATGTTCACGATGCAGCCGCGCTGTTGCTGCAGCATCTGCTGCAGATGCATACTCAGGAACAAGGCTGCTTTGGCATTACTGCCAATCAGTTCATCCCATTTCTCGCTGGTTAGTTCTGCCAGCGGTAGTGGATAAAAACCTGAGGCGTTGTTGATAAGCGCATCGACACGTCCCCACTGCGCAATACTTTGCTCTGCGAGTTGTTTGACCTGTGCGAGGTCGAGCAGGTCGGCAGATAAACATCGTATGGAATCGCTGCGCTTGTTGTTGAGTTCACTAGCCAGTTGTTCAGCTGCATATTGCGAACGCCTGTAATGCAACAAGATGCGGTAGCCTGCTGTGTGGAGTTCACGCACGAACGCAGCGCCAATACGCACTGCAGCACCGGTGATCAGCGCAACGGGTTGTTCCGTAGTTTCAAAATCGGAGTTCATCGATGTCGAACGCTTATACAAATGTAATTATACCTGCTTGTTTTTCGGTCAATACCACCGCTGGCCATGCGTGGGGACAAGCAATGATTGTGTTGCATGAATGGCACTAAGTGAAGGCCTTCTCCATGAAGATTCCGGGGACCGCGCAAGTACGTCCATGTAGCTTCCGTTCGCATCCATGCGAACGATTCCCCTGCACTTTCATGGAG
>CAIYIP010000227.1 GCA_903926285.1 uncultured Gammaproteobacteria bacterium | reverse complement strand
ATGAGCAATGAAGTCTGGGATGAGTTGTACCAGCGCCTCGTGGCGCTCGTGGACCAGCATCGCACCACGCTGATTTTTGTGAACACACGCAGGCTCGCCGAGCGCCTGGCACTATCACTCGGCGAACGTATCGGGGTGGAACTCGTGAGCTCCCATCACGGCAGCATGAGTAAGGAGCATCGCCACAATGCCGAGCAAAAGCTCAAGTACGGCCAGTTGCGAGTACTCGTCGCAACAGCATCGATGGAGCTTGGTATCGACATCGGCGCAATAGAACTTGTGGTGCAGTTTGCTTCGCCGAAAAGTATCGCTGCGTTTTTGCAACGCGTCGGCCGCAGCGGCCACCATGTCGGCGGTGTTCCAAAAGGCATTTTATTCCCGCTCACGCGTGATGATCTTGTCGAATGCACCGCGCTGCTCGACAGCATCAGTCGTGGTGAACTCGACAAGCTGGTGATTCCGGAAAAACCACTCGACGTACTCTCCCAGCAGATAGTCGCAGAACTCGGCAGTCTCGACGATGACGAAGCTGGTTGTAGTCTCGATGAACTGTGGCGCTGGATCAGCCGTTCGTGGGTCTATCGTAATTTAACGCGCGCAGAATTCGACGGCATAATTCATATGGTTGCCGAGGGCTATACGAGTCGGCGTGGTCGCAGGGGCGCCTGGCTGCATCTCGACCAGATTAATGGTGTGGTGCGACCACGCAAAGGTGCGCGCCTGACGGCATTGACGAATGGTGGCGCAATTCCCGACATGTTCGACTACCAGGTCGTGCTCGATCCTGAAGATATTCCGGTGGGCACAATCAACGAAGACTTTGCACTGGAGTCGATTCCTGGCGACATTTTTATTCTCGGTTCCCATAGTTGGCGCCTGCTCAAAATCGACGGCCTCAAGGTGCGGGTGGCCGATGCCAGCGGCCAGGCACCCACAATTCCGTTCTGGGTGGGTGAGGCGCCAGGCCGTTCGCGCGAACTTTCCGAAGCCGTGTCGCGACTGCGCGCTGATATTTATCGGTTAAATGCAGAATCACCAGAAGTGGCTGTACAACATTTGCAACAACTAGGTCTGCAAGGTTCAGCCGCAGCACAACTCGCGGAATATTTGCACACCGGCAGCGCAGCGCTCGGCGTAATGCCGACGCGTGAATGTATCGTTATGGAACGCTTCTTCGATGAAGTGGGCGATATGCATATCGTGTTGCACTCTCCGTTCGGCAGTCGCGTGAACCGTGCATGGGGTCTCGCGCTGCGCAAGCGTTTCTGCCGCACCTTCAATTTCGAACTGCAGGCGGCAGCCAATGAAGACAGCATCGTTATTTCGCTGGGTTCTGTACACAGCTTCGAACTTGCCGACGTGTTCGGCTTTCTGCAAAGTGCAACAGTAAAGACAGTACTGATTCAAGCCCTGCTTGATGCGCCAATGTTCGAAGTGCGCTGGCGCTGGAATACCACGTGTGCACTTGCGGTACAGCGCAATAATAGCGGCAAACGTGTGCCGCCGCAGTTCCAGCGCATGGCGGCAGAAGACTTTGTGGCGCAGGTTTTCCCCGATCAGATTGCCTGCCAGGAAAATCTCAGCGGTCCACGCGAAGTGCCTGAGCATCCGCTCGTACAGCAAACCATCAAGGACTGCCTGCTTGAGGCGATGGATATCGACGAATTGATCGAGATTGTAACAGCCATCGAAACCAACGCCGTGCAGCTCGTCGCGCGTGACCTGCGCGAACCGTCACCATTCGCGCAGGAAATTATCAACGCAAGGCCTTATGCGTTTCTCGACGACGCGCCCTTCGAAGAGCGTCGCACGAATGCCATACGCAATCGCAGCTGGATCGATCCGGCCGAAGAAAGTGACTACAGCGTCCTCGATCTTGCTGCCATCGAACGTGTGCGCGAAGAAGCCTGGCCGTGGATTCGCAGCAGCGAAGAGTTGCACGACGCACTCATGCTGCTTGGCTACATGACTGATCATGAAATGCACAACGAAGACCAGGCTGACAATTCACTGTTTCTGGAATCGCTCGTGCAAAGTGGCAGGGCAACATTGGCCAGATGTGGTCAAACCCGATTATGGATTGCGTGTGAAAGACAGCCACTATTCAAGACACTGCTCAAGCCGCTGGAAAATACCGCGCCAAAAACAGTGATTACCAGTGATGATGAAATCCTTGATGAGAAAGCGCAAAAACTTCTCGCACTTGCAGGTCGCCCTGCGGCCACGGAATGGACCTTCACTCCTGAAGTGAAAGTTCCGGCCAATCTGTTGATCACTGAATGGACACCCGAAAGCGCACTGGTCGAACTCATGCGCGGTCGTCTCGAAGCGCTCGGTCCCGTTACCAGCAAACAACTCGCCAGCAGTATCGGCATAACGGTCAACAAGATCGAACAAGCATTGCTCTCACTTGAGCTGGAAGGCTTCGTGTTTCAGGGTCACTACACACCACTTGCAGCTGTCGCACCCAGCGCTGCGCAGCCAGCCAGAAGAACCGGTGCGAGCACCATTGCACAAAGCGGCGGCGACAAGGAATGGTGCGAACGCCGCCTGCTGCATCGCATCCATCGCTACACCATCGATGCACACCGCGAAAGCATCAAGCCGGTATCGTTGCAGGTTTACATGCAATTCCTGTTCGAGCTGCACGACATGCAACCGGCAACACCCGCAGCCCGTGTGCCAGGTATTGCTACTGCCGACACCTTGCGGCGCATTCTGCAGCAACTTGATGGCAGCACTGCGCCAGCAACTGCGTGGGAAGGCGACATCCTGCCCGCACGCATGCCGCAGTACGATCCGGTATGGCTCGATCAACTCTGCATCAGTGGCCAGATCAGCTGGGGCCGCTTACTGCAACCGCGCGAAGCCGGCAGCAATGTGCGCAAGGCAGGCCCAATAAAAAGCACGCCACTTAATCTTGTGCAAAGAGCCAACCTTGATCTCTGGCAAGCACTCAGCGCTAGCGAAGCAAATGTGAATGCTACACAGTTATCCTCCGGCGCCGCCCTGCTGTGCGAGCTGCTACAAAAACACGGCGCCTGCTTTTTCACTGACCTTGTGCGTTTGTCTGGCCTGCTCGCGATTCGAACCGAACAGGCTCTTGCCGAACTTGTTAGCGTCGGCTTTGTAACCAGCGATAACTTCACCGGGCTAAGAGCCTTGCTTACTCCTGATAGTCACAAACCCAAACTGGGTAACCACGACCGTCGCCGCGCGATCTATGGCATTGAAGACGCGGGCCGGTGGTCGCTTCTCACTTATCCATCGCCGGCAGTTCCAGTCGAGGATCTGTCCGACGAAAATCTGGAACGGCTTATCCATATCTACTGCAAACGCTGGGGTGTCATCAGTCGCAGAGTGCTTGAGCGCGAACAGAATGCACCGCCATGGCGCCAACTGCTGCTCCGGCTGCGTCGTATGGAATTGCGCGGCGACATTCGTGGCGGTCTTTTCATTGCCGGAGTTGGTGGCGAACAGTTTGCCTTTGCCGATACCGTCACTGCGCTACGCAGACAACAAAAAACCTGGCAGGAGCAACAGGACTCTGCGATCACCAAAACCCCAAAGCGCATCGTGCTCAACGCGACCGATCCGCTTAATCTGCTCGGCGCATTGCTACCTGAAAAGCGCGTGGCACACCTGAGCGGCAACCGCATCCTGTTTGAAGATGGCTTGCCAGTCGCCGTAATGGAAAAAGACCAAGTCAGGCACCTGCGCAGCGACAACACCGAGCAACATTGGGAGCTGCAGCAGGCCTTGCAGCGCAGGCACTATCCACCACGGCTGCGCGCCTATATCGGCAAACAATAGTAACGATATACAGCGATCGGCTCTCAAACCATTGATTCACTAACACTTGAAGAAACCACCTACGGAGACAGCACTAGCATGAAGGACAGCGCAACAGGCATCACCGAATTTATTGCAAATCTCGAAAAACAAAACCCACATGAACCCGAATTCCGGCAAGCAGTCACCGAAGTAATCCACGACCTCATTCCGTTTATCGCAGCCAATCCGCGTTATCAGAACAAAATGTTGCTCGAGCGCCTCAGCGAGCCCGATCGCATCATCACGTTTCGTATTTCCTGGATGGATGATGCCGGCAACATTCGGATTAATCGCGGGTACCGCGTGCAGAACTGTAATGCGATTGGTCCCTACAAGGGCGGCATTCGGTTTCATCCAAGTGTTAATTTAAGCATTCTCAAATTTCTCGCGTTTGAACAAACGCTCAAGAACAGTTTGACGGGCCTGCCGATGGGCGGTGCCAAGGGCGGTGCCGATTTTGATCCCAAGGGTAAATCCGATGCAGAAGTCATGCGCTTCTGCCAATCGATGATTCTGGAGCTGTGGCGCTACATCGGTCCTGACACCGACGTACCTGCGGGCGACATTGGTGTAGGGGGGCGCGAAGTCGGTTACATGTTTGGGCAATACAAGCGACTCTCCAATTCCTTCACGGGCACCTTTACCGGCAAAGGCGTGGATTTCGGCGGCAGTCTTGGTCGTACTGAAGCCACCGGTTACGGTGCTGTGTACATACTCTCGGAAGTGCTGATACAGAACAAAGAAGATATTGCAGGCAAACGCGTACTCATATCGGGTTCTGGCAATGTCGCAGTGTATGCGGCCGAGAAAGCTGTGCAGATGGGCGCAATTGTTACGACGTTGTCCGATTCAGGCGGTTTCATCTACGACAAGAACGGTTTTAATGCCGAGAAACTTGCCTGCATCAAGCAACTGAAATTTACTGAGCGCAGTCGCATCGAAAAATATTGCGATCATTTCGACGCCGAGTTTCATGCCGGGAAAAAGCCCTGGAGCATTCCTGCAGAAATAGCGCTGCCCTGTGCAACCCAGAATGAAATTCAAGTTGTAGATGCCAGGACCCTCGTCGACAACGGCTGCAAATATCTGGTGGAAGGCGCCAACATGCCAACCGCCATTGATGCGATCTCACTGCTGCTCGCAAGTCGCGTGCACTTTGTACCAGGCAAGGCGGCCAACGCCGGTGGTGTTGCAGTATCCGGATTGGAGATGACGCAGAACTCACTGCGCCTTGTCTGGTCTGCCAGGGAAGTGGATATCAAGCTACATGACATCATGCGTGGCATTCATCAAAAATGCGCACGCCACGGTAGCGAAGCAGACGGCTTCATCAACTACTCAAAGGGCGCGAATATCGCAGGCTTCATCAAGGTGGCAGATGCGATGTTGGCGCTGGGGGTTGTGTAGAAAATACCAGGCTGTGTTTCCTGCACATGGGTAACTGCCTCGCTGTTAACTAATTTTATCCAGAGGACTGCTAGTACCCGCATAGTGTTGTCCCAACACATGTGTATATATT
>CAIYIP010000226.1 GCA_903926285.1 uncultured Gammaproteobacteria bacterium | reverse complement strand
TGTCGCGAATATTGAATTTGCCGCTGGCATGGAGCGTATCAACAGCAATGGGTTTGAACCCGCTCTCAACATCAACAAGCTCACGCTCACTTTCTTCATACCGTGAAAATTGCATGCTGACATTGTCACTGCCGTCTTCTGCGGCCTGCACTGGCGACAGCAGCAATCCGGGCAGAACCAGCGCGGCGGCAGTTAAAGCCTGGAGAGTTTTTGAGGACGAGTCGCGGGGCACACCAACAATAATATTTTCCGCAGCATTTTCAGTAACAGCCACACCCACCGCCTCCGCCTGCAGGATTGGTGCTGGCTGCAGCTTCCCGGCTGCTGTGATTATGGGCACGGCGATCCTGTTGCAAAGGACTTGGCTCCAATGCCATTTCGGGTTGCGCCAGCACACCTCGTTCCCATGCCTCCACATGAGTACACCCGCAAAGGATCAGTACGCAGCTGAGCAATAGGAGATGAAACAGTTTCATTTAAATTGATCCACAATGATGTCTGTGCCCGCATGAGCACCATCAGCGGTCATGCAGTGCCACTCAATATCGAAACTTCGCGCACCTGCAAGGGTCTTGTTCAGCATCATGGTGTAAACGCCGTTGCCTGCCGGTAACGCGATAGCGTCACTATAAGACGCATCACCGGAAACAGCATCAGTAGCACTGATGGCCATCGTGCCCTTGAGCAACTGCACGTTGATAAGCAGGCCTGTCACAGCGGGCGAATTGTCCCGCACTCTCGCAGTCAGATAGGCCGCATTGCCGCTGCCATCATTAAAACAAGTGACACGTGCAAGTGCCGTGAAATTGGCATTATTTCCTGCAGCATCCAGCACCGCCCGCGCGCTGTGAGCGCTTGCTAAAGATGAGTAACCCACAAGCACTGCGAGCCCGATGAGTATTGATTGCTTTCGCAGATTGATCCAACTCGACATAACTATTCCATTCATTTTGGCCAGATTTTTATGCCCTGAATTTTGATAGGCATGTCGCGTTGTAGCTGAGCAGGTGACACTTTCACTTCAACAGTCGTACCCGTAGCACCGCAGCTGGAGGGCAGTGGGTTGGTGGTCAGATTGCGGTTGATCGTGAGCCGCGCCGCATCGTTGGCATTCACGCTGTCAAACACAGTGCCAAGCGTATTGTCGGTCCAGAAATGTGCTACGCCTTCGTCACGCAAGCCCGCTTCGCTGGTAATTTTGCAAACATCGACGATAGAAACAAAAAAGCGAACACTGGCAGCACAAGACGCCGGGTTGATATTGGTGGCATTCACACGGAATGGTACGTACGCGACCATATGATCAGGCACTCCTGCCCCACCCCCGGCCCATAAACCGACCACATTGCCCGAAGGGCCATTCTTCTCATCAACGTTGGTAAACACAGAACGATCCACGAGCGGTTGAATATTCGGGCCCCAGTTGCTGACGAAATCTGACAATTTGCCGGTAAGAATTGTGCCGTTCACAAGAATGGTTGAATCAGCTCCGTCAGGGAACACGACAGAAGTGCCAATCACACTGGTGCCTGCACCGCAGGCATGACCAATCTGCACATTGTTCAACACACGTACACCTTCGGACATGTTGCTGGTTTCGAATGTCGTATGGGCCAGAACACTAAAACTGGTGCCCAGCCCGATTAACGCGCTTAAGGTCCAGGACAAGGTGTTGGTATGGGCAAATTTCATTTGGCTGGCTCCTGATCACAAAAATTTATCTGACGCTGAATTCACAGAGACGGACAAGAGGATAGGCTCCTTCTGGTATCTGCCCCGGTATGCAAAGAGTAGAGAAAGCCCGGCCAGACCGGAATGCGACATGATGTCGCAGCCGTCGGGGGCTGTATCCACGCGTATACCGCCCCGCGATCACTTTATGAATTCTCCTTCGTTCAGAGAAAAATGTGGAAATACCAAGGAATGTTGCCTGCGCATG
>CAIYIP010000225.1 GCA_903926285.1 uncultured Gammaproteobacteria bacterium | reverse complement strand
GTAACTTCTTCCTTGCCGGTAGGTGCCGGCTCAAATGCACTCGCATTGCCCCGGTTCTGCAGAAATTTCAGGCCAATTTGGGGGAACATCGCATAGGTTAGAACGTCGTCAATTTCCCGCTCACCACGTTCGAGCTTGAAGCCCTGCTCGCGTGCGAGCTTGCGTAGCTCCTGCGTGAGTTTGTCCACTTCGGCTTCGATCAAGTCCGCTGGACGGCAGGTGATAGGTGCTTTGCCGTCAAGCACTCTGGCCTGCAGCTCGCTGTTGACAGGCGATGCAGTCGCGCCGTATTCGCCTTTCAAAATACCGGCAGTTTCTTTTGTAATCGTTTTATAACGCTCGCCGGAAATCACATTGATTACGGCCTGGGTACCGACAATTTGCGAGGTTGGCGTTACTAGGGCGATGTTGCCGAGATCCTGACGCACGCGCGGAATTTCTTTCAGTACTTCTTCCATGCGATGGGCAGCTTGTTGATCCTTGAGCTGGCTTTCCATGTTGGTGAGCATGCCTCCCGGCACTTGCGCGAGCATGATGCGGGCATCTATGCCCTTGAGTTCGCCTTCGAACTTCGCATACTTTTTACGCACCTCAAAAAAGTAGCTGGCAATTTCGGCCAGCAGGTCGAGGTCAAGTCCAGGGTCGCCAGGCAGGCCTTCAAAAATCGCGTTGATGGTTTCGGTAGGTGAATGGCCATACGTCATGCTCATCGATGAGATAGCAGTGTCGACATTGTCGATGTTGGCCTCGATTGCCTTGACGAGTGTAGGCACCGAGAAACCGGTCGTGGCATGACAATGCATGTGAACCGGCAAACGGCTGACTTTTTTGAGTCGTGTAACCAGTTCCCATGCTTCATAAGGTTTGAGCAAACCCGCCATATCCTTGATGCAAAGTGAATCGGAACCCATGTCCTCGAGCTGGCGCGCAAGGGTCATCCAGGTATCGATGTTGTGAACAGGGCTCGTGGTATACGACATCGTCCCCTGCGCGTGGCCACCTATTTTGCGGACAGCGTTGATCGTGGTTTCCATGTTGCGCGCGTCGTTCATCGCATCAAAGATGCGAAAAACATCGACGCCATTGGCATGCGCGCGTTCGCAGAAGCGCACTGCAACATCATCAGCATAATGCCGGTAGCCAAGCAGATTCTGCGAGCGCAGCAGCATCTGGTGACGGGTATTCGGAATGGCTTTTTTCAATTCCCGGATTCTGAACCAGGGATCTTCGCCGAGGTAGCGAATGCAGGCATCAAAGGTCGCCCCGCCCCAGGTTTCAACAGACCAGAACCCGACGCGATCAATCTTGTCGGCGATCGGCAACATATCTTCCAGCCGCATACGTGTAGCCAACAGGGACTGATGCGCATCACGCAGCACCACTTCGGTTATTTGCACAGGAAGGCGATTTTGAATCATTGACACAGCCCTTTTACTGATATTCGGAATACAGGTGATGGTGCCCTAGTCCAGTTTTGTTACGAACCACACCTGCGCAATATTACTGATGTTATTTGTGTTCCCGGTGTGCGTGGATGGCTGCAGTGATTACTGCCAGAAGGGTTGGGTCCTCTGCCCGGAGTGTTGTCCCGGTGGGTTTCTGACCTGAGGGTTGAACAGGCGCGAATTTTTTTACCAGTAATGACATGGTTGCGGTCAAATACACGAGCAGGATGAGGAACACAAATACTGTGCCCATCCCCAGTACCATCAGTGTTAACGCTTCTGAAAGGAGCTGTCCGGTTTCCACTATTTCCCCCGCATGACCGGCTGCGTGCCGATTCTGTATTGCTTTTTATGTTCGAACTTTATGCGCAATTGCCAATAACAACATTTATGAATGACGCAGGGATGCTAACGTAAAGATGTTGGCTTTGCCACAGTCAAGAGTTGTGGCCCGTAGATGAGCCTTTTAGAGGTGTTTTCTTGAAGGGCTCCCGGCTTTGTCAGTTGATATGAGATGGGAGAACATCATATGTCCCGAATAATCTTGCGCTACCCTGCTGGGGACAATCC
>CAIYIP010000224.1 GCA_903926285.1 uncultured Gammaproteobacteria bacterium | reverse complement strand
CGGCGGCTTCCATGTTGTTGACGAACTCGGCAATCTGCGGATCACCATCAAGCTGGCGCGCGCGTGTACGTTCAGTCAGCGTCGCGGCTTGTTCGGCAAGAGTCTTCTGTAGATCTGATAACAGTTTGGAATTGATTTCGACTTGGCCGGATTCTTCATTCTCGGCCTGTTCGCGGATCAGGTTCCAGGCCGATACGATGATCTGGCGCTGGCGCTGGGAGATTTCATCTTCCTGGGCGCCGCCGCCTCCACCGCCACCACCACCGCCGGAAAGCTGGGACTGTGAGTAACGCCGGTTGTAAGGCTGGATCTGAATGAAGTACATGTCGGTGCGCACAGTATTGCTGCGGTCGCTGGCTTCGGCGTAGTAGGAGATGATGTCGCCGGGCTGGAGCGGGATCTGCTTAGAACCAACATCGGCAGTTTGAACGGCAGCATCGGTTGTGGCGGTAGCGGGACCAGGCTCGGTCGCTGGCGCCGCCACTTCTTCTTCATCAAGCACCACGTTGAACTCGCCAACGTTCGCGGTCACTTCCTGGGTTGCAGTGGTGGTCATTTCTTCAAGCATGAACATATGATCGGCAGTGATGTTGCGTTCGCCCGCAGCAAGTTCGACTTTCTGGTAAGCGCCACCGTTGACGGAATACTGCAGGGCTACAGACTGCACGTTGTAGTCATCCTTGGCTTCGATGCGGGCCAGTACTTCCTCGATATTGCTGGCGTTGTAGTCGCCGCCGGGACGCGTGATTTCAATTGCGGGCTTGCCGTCTTCGGTGATACGAATGAAGTAGTCATCACTTAACCGTACTTCTTCGCCGCCAACGATAGCCGCTATGTAGTATTCACCTTCCTCGAGCACCGTAAATTCACCGGTAGCCTGGTTACCGTTGAGGCTCATGTTTTGCTTGGTGCTGTTGAGTATGAGTTTACCCTCAAGCAGCGGAGAGGTAGTAGTAACAGTCAGCTGCACGCGTGTTTCGGTAAGGGTGTTGACGTCGCCTTCGGTAAAGGTTTCGGGGTCGCGCTCGGTCCATTCGGGATAGTTGTAGGTCAGCGACAGATTTTCTATGCCGGGAACATCGACCACGCCGATGGCGTATTCAGGGCTGCGCAGGCCGGTTGAGCTGACGTAGTAGCTCATGTCTTGTTGCATGGAGAAGAACGTGAACTCAAAACCGAGCGGGCTTTGCACCATCTCCACTTCCTGCCATTCACCATCGGCGTTACGAATGTTGATGATGGCTTCATCGGGATCGAAGCCTTCCATGACGGACGTGATGCGCACGTTGGCGCCACGCCGCACACTTTCATCACCGGGTGTAACTTCGATGGATTGTGGGGGCAGCAGATCGCTGAAGGCCCAGCCGGCGAGCAAGTTGCGCATTGAATAGTTCATGAGGCCGGGGCCTGCAATCAGCAGGTACAGCATGACAATCGTGATCGCAGCCAGGATGCCGCCCGCTTTGTTGATTTCATTTTTGCTGATGCGCTCGTCAACGGGATTGACTGCGCTGATTTTCAGCGCGTCTTCGGCCAGCAAGTCGATAAACGGATTATTGCTGGCCTGCATCTGGGTATAGGTTTCGATACGGCCATCAAAACCCGGCACGCGTGTTTCCACCTGGCCACTGATGCCTTGTTTGATGCGGCGCAGCGGATCAACCAGATAACGAACGACAACTGCCGCCAGTGCCAGCACGAGCAGCACGCGGAATACATTGGTGGTCGTGCTCGCAAAGCCGCTCTCGGCGGAAAACCAGGCGCCGATGGTGGATACCACCAGCAGCACACCAGCCGTGGCAGCTGCGCCCTGCAACAGGGTCAGCTTGCGCAGGCGTGTGCGAAACGCTTCGAGGTATTGGTCAAGCTTGTTGGATGCGTACATTGGGCACCTCCGGGAATCAGATTTTAAAAAGACCCTGTCTTCATGTTCAGGTAACGATTGCCAAGCAAGGATTCTGCCAGAACCATCGCGGCCAGCAGAATCAGGAAGATGCGCCAGAGCTCGACTTCGTCCTGATCTGTCTCGCTCACTTCGCTTATGGTCGAAAGAGTGTTTGTGGTTTCAAGGGCTGTGCCTGCCACTATACTTTGCCAGCTTTGCAGCGTTTGCACCGGTATGAGGGTTAAATCGGACTCCCTGATGTCGGGGTTAACCGCAACAAGTACCTCACCTGCAGGAGTAAAGACCTGATAATAGCCGCTTTTGTTCATTTGCACGTCCTGGTCGCGGGTCGTGTCTTCGAGCGACAGCAGGCTGGTGCCGTCGGGATCAACCACCTGGCCTGAGCTGCCGCCGGTCAGGGTCAATTGCAGGAAGCTGTCGGCGACCTGTTCCTTGACGAGCAGTTTTTCATTTGACAGGTACTGCGCCACTTCGCTGATAAAGCTCACGAATACGGGTTTGACCGGCAGGTCGGAGCTGCTGTTATCGAGGCTTGAGGCAAACAACATGATGCGGCCGGCACCGATATTGCGTTCGATCAGCACCGGGCTGCGCGCACTCTGCGCGACCAGCACGCGGTCTTCAGGAGTCAGCGTAAACGGTATTGCCCGCACGTTGACACTCGACCAGCCGCTGCTGTCGTTGAGTGCAGGATGCGTTGTGTCGATCTGGGTGATTTGCTGCGCTGCAGGACGAGTGCTCGCGGCAACTGCATCAATCTGGTTGCCGAGGATAGGTAGAGCGGTGAGACTGCCACTGCGCGGACCCGCACCGGCAAACACTGCGCCACCGCCATTGATGTAGTCGCGCAACGCCGCTTCGAGGCCCGTGCCGACGATGCCCAGATCGTCCACGATCAGCCACGGATAACGCTGCATGACGCGCATGTCGAGATCGGCTATGTTGACGGCCTCAACCTGATAACCGCGTGGCGCGGTTTCGAGTGCCGCCTTGATGTAAGTTACGCCAAGCGAAGCGGGGTCACTTGTCAGCAGCAACACGGGCGCTGGTGGCGAATTATCAAACACGGTGTAGCGAACATCATCCTCGGCCAGCGTGTCCTGCGGGCTCATGCTGACATTCACGCGATTGTCGCCTTCGGCGAACACCACGTTGTCGAACTGGCTCAGAAAGACCCCGTTGCCGATAGTGGTAAGCGTTTGTGTCTGCTGCGCTTCGCCATTAACCATGAGGCTGACTGCTTTCTGGACAGGCTCGGCTGCAGCATTAAACGTACGAATGCTGGCGATTACGGTGGAGCGGTCTTCGATTATCACCGAATCAACCGTCCAGTTGGCATGCACTGTGGTATCGACCTGCTGCACGTCGAGAGTTACGGGGCGACCGTTGATCACGTCAGGAATCATGTCGGCAAAACGCACGGCCTGGCCGCTTTGCTGGAAATCGCCGACGACATGCATGATGAAGTTGGCGTCGCTGTCTTCAATCAGTCCATTGAGTGCGGAGATCATCGCGCCAAGGTCGAGCCGGCCATTGTCGGCTTCAACTGTTGCCAGCAGGCGATTCAGTTCAGCGCCATCTGGCATCGGTTCGGCAATGGTGGTTACGCTCGTGCTTGCGGCGTAGATGCTTGCAATGTCGCCGTCGCCCATGTTGTTGATGATCGATGTGGCAATTGAGCGCGCTTGCTCAAGGTTGTCGCCTTCACGCATGGAGAAGGAGGTATCCATGACAATTACATGGTGCGTGGTGTCTTCGCTGACCGCAGCAGTCGGGTCCTGGAAAAACACGGGTCGTGCAAATGCAAACGCGAGCAAGGCAAGGAACAGCATACGTAGTGCCATGAGCAGCAGGTATTTCAGTTTGCGTTGTACATGGATGCGTTTTTTGGACGCTTCGAGAAAACGGGTCGTGCTGAATTTTTCGCGCTCGGTCGTCTGGGTCTCTAACCGGTGCAGCCACCAAGGCAGCGCCAGGCCGAGCAAACCAAGAAGGAACAGTGGCGTAATCAGGCTCATCCGCGTTTTTCCCTGAAAGTCAGATAGGAGTGCAGCGCCTTGTCGAGCGGCTCACCGGTGTTGATCAGCACATGGTCCGCATTCATGCCGCTCGCCGTTTTCTGGATCGCGGCAATGTGGGCTTGAATGCGCTCGTGGTATTCCTTGTTCATGAAGGTGGGCGACACTTCGATGGCATGCCCGGTTTCCATGTCTTCATACAAAGTGGATTGCTTGATGTTCGGACTTAACTCGCCCGGATCCATCAAGTGAAACAGGATCACGTCCTGACCCTGCATGGCGAGTGGCCGCACGTTGTCGAGGAGCTCCTGCGTGTCGCAATAGAAATCGGAAATCACCGCGACAAGCCCGCGGCGCTTGATGCGCTCCTGGAACCGTGACATCGGATGATTGAGCTGCGTGCCCTTCGCTGGCTGCGCGCGGTCGAGGGTATGAATGACGCCTTGCAAGGAACCGCTGCGGCTCGTGGGCGGACGATATTCAATCACCTCGTCGGCAAACACCATGACACCAACCGCATCGTGTTGACGAGAAGACATGTAGGCGAGACTTGCACCGAGATATTTGCCGAACTGCAGTTTGCTGACGCCATTGCTGCCAAAGCCCATGGAGGCGCTGCTATCGAGCATGATCATCAGGTGGCTGTTGGTTTCACCAAGAAAACGCTTGATGTAGGTTTTGTCGGTGCGCGCAAATACGTTCCAGTCGATGTAGCGCGGATCGTCGCCTTCGCCGTATGCACGGTATTCGACAAACTCCTGGCTGAAACCAAACTTGGGCGAGCGGTGCAAGCCAATCACAAAACCTTCCACGACCGCCTTGGCGACCAGCTCCAGATTAGCCAGGCTGGCCAGGACCTTGGGGTCGAGCAGGTTTGCGGTGGGACGTTGTGCAGTAGCGACCATTAGTTCAATTTACCTGTCAGACTTCTTCGCTTGCTGGTACGGCCACACTTTCAAGCATGGTGCTCAGAATCTGGTCGACAGTTATGCCGTCGGATTCTGCGAAGTAGTTGGGCAGGACGCGATGGCGCAGAATCGGCAGCGCGAGTTTTTTCAGATCTTCCGCAGTCACGTGATAACGGCCTTCCATCAGTGCGCGTGCTTTCGCTGCGAGCACGAGGTTCATCGTTGCGCGAATACTGGCGCCGAAGTTGGCGTATTTTTTAATGATGTCGGGCGCAAGCGGATCGGTAGCGCGTGTTGCGCGAACGATGTTCACTGCGTATCGGTTCAGTGAATCAGAAATCGGCACCTGGCGCACAAGGGCCTGGAACGCCACGATTTCTTCGCCGGTGGTGCAGGCTTCAACTTTTGGCATTTCAACGGTAGTGGTGAAGCGTTCGATGACTTTGACTTCCTGCTCTGTATCGAGATAGTCGAGCAGCACGTTGAACAGGAAGCGGTCGAGCTGCGCTTCCGGTAGCGGGTAAGTGCCTTCAAGTTCGATCGGGTTCTGTGTGGCGAGGACGAAGAAAGGTCGCGCCAGTTTGTGATTCACGCCACGCACCGTTACCGTTTTTTCCTGCATCGCTTCAAGTAAGGCGGCCTGGGTTTTGGGTGGTGTACGGTTGATCTCGTCAGCGAGCAGCACGTTGGTGAACACGGGGCCCGGAACAAAGCGCCAGTCGCGTTTGCCGGTGCTCTGGTTTTCTTCAACCATGTCGGTACCCGTGATGTCGGTTGGCATCAGGTCGGGTGTGAACTGGATACGTTTGAAGGTCAGACCGAGTGCAGTGGCAAGTGTATGCACGAGCAAAGTCTTTGCAGTTCCGGGCATGCCGGTGATCAGACAATGGCCACCGACGAACAGTGTGACGAGTAGGTTTTCCACCACTTCGTCCTGACCCACGATGGTGCCGCGCACCTGCTCACGGATTTTGTTGGTCGCAGTCTGGAACCGCTGTACCAGATCGCGGGTTGCATCGGAGCTCTGTTGCACAACTGCTTCATTCATAGGTCACTTCCTGCCTGTAGGTTCTTGTGTAGAGGTTAGGTTAATCAGCATCAGTCCTGCTCATTTCAAGCAGCAGCATTTGCGCCGGACGGTATTGCGGAGCGATGTCCAGCGCGGTCATCAGGTATTCCATGGTTTTTTCACTATCGTTGAGCGCCTTGTAGGCCGTGGCAATCTTGAGATTGGCATCGGCCTTGTCCAGCGGATCAAGCGCAAGTAACACAAGATATTCATCCAGCGCCTGCTGTGGATTTTCCTGCGCAAGATAGATGTCGCCGAGCTTTGCGTGGACATCTTCCGCAAATGGATCGGCCCACAGCACATCGCGCAATACTTTGAGTGCATCGTTTTGTTGGTCACGTTCCAGATAGTCGTCTGCAAGCGCCAATAATGCGCGCGGTGCGTAGCCGCCTCTCTGCCAGAACGTTTCAAGCGTCTTGAATTCGTTCTCTTTGTCGTTGAGCCGCGTATAAGCGCGTGCCATTGCAATGTAGGGGCTGTCCACTTCCACGTAATCGGGATACACAAAATTGGCGCGTGTTGCGGCATCGACTGCGGCCTGCCAGTCTTCAGTTTCCAATGCCTTGAAGCTGGCGATCTGGTCTTCCTGCCACGTTGGCAACTGGCTCAGCATTTGGCCATATTCAATATCGATGAACTGCTTGAAGTGCGCATCGAAGTCGGCAATCGAAATGCCCAGCGTGGATTCAATCGCTTCCACCGAGTTACTGCCGTCCTTGAACTTGTACATCATGTCGACAATCTTGTCGAAGCCGTATTCGATATCGATGAACTCGAATACCAGACCTGCCTGCATGTAAGACACAATGACCTGGTCTTCATAAGTCGGACGCATGAAACCATCGTCAAGTTCGGCCACCGGCAGGAACTTGCCTTCACTCATCGCCTTGAGCACGTTGTTCGGAATCTTGCGGCCGGGTATAGGGCCTGTGCGCCATTATTCGAATACTGAAATGCCTTCGCTGAACCAGCGTGAAATCAGATGATCACTCGCTTCAACCGTAAACACGTGCGCCATCTCGTGCCAGAGTGTTGTGCCCCAGTGATAACTCTCACCCTGCGGATGCGCAGTGGGCGAATCCATCGCAAACAGATAACCAAAAGTTACGCCGAGCAGGCCAACGCCGGGCATGCCGATCGAGCGCACGACGAAGTCTTCGTGATTCGGATAAATTTCGACAGTGATCGGTTGGTTGGGTGTGAAACGATAACGCTCGGTATATAGCGCAATGCTTTCTTCCGCGAGTTCACGCGCATAATTCTGTATCACCGGCAGTTCTTCCTTGCCGAGGCGCAACTGCAGTTTCGGGAACGGTCCCTCGGGCGGATTCGGAAAACTCAGTACCGCCATTTCCTGAAAATCATCAAGCATGCGCAGCATGTTGATTGTCTTCGGATTGAAGGCGTCGCCTGCATAGGATGTGCGCACATGATCAATGGCCGGGGTCACCTGATTGAGGCGCAGATAATTCTGCCCAAGCTCAAGATGCGCCTCCCAATGATTGGGCTGGATCTCTACGGCTTTTTTGTAAAACTCGCCCGACTCTTTATAACGCCGTGTGATGCCCGCGAAATAACCGGGGATTGCCCACGCATCGCCATAGGCGGGATCTTCAGCAAGCGCTGCGTCAATGAAAGGCTGGTAGTCGCCCTTGGTCATGAAGGCGTGTCCAGCTTCGAGCGCATACAGTTCGAGGCGCGAGAGGTTCTGCTCTTGCGCAAATTCCTGGGCCGTATCAAGTGCCGCCCTGGACTTGTCGAATTCGTCACCCTGCAAGGCGCTGCGGATCAGCATCAACATCGCACGGAACTGGGCGCCCGGCGCGGCGAGGGCGGTGCCGGTCACTTTTTCCATGTGCATGTTGACCTCTTCCTCATTGCCGCCCTGCGCTAGTGCACGAGCAGCGCCGATATGGGCGAAGGCATTCTCGGGGTCGAGCACTATCGCTTCGGCGAAGAGGTTGTAGGCTTCCTGATACTGGTAGGTTTGCATGTACAGCTCGCCCCAGCGCAGCGGCGCCAGTGCGTTGGTGGGCTCGTCATTCATTGCCTGCTGGTACATGGTATTGGCGCCCTGCAGATCTCCGAGTGCCCACAAAGCTTCGGCGCGCAGGAGGGCGGGAGCACTTTCGTTCAACAGGCTGCGATAACAGGCTTCGGCTTCCAAAAGTTTGCCGGTCCAGAACTGGTTTTCGCAATTGAGCAGATCGGCATTATCGAGTACAGCATAAAGTTGTTCGCGCGCCGCCAGTTCCGGCGCAAAACCCGCAAGCGCAACACCAGCTGCCAGAATGGCAAGGCGTGTTGCTTGGGCGAGTTTGTTAAGGCGTGGCACCGTTGGCTCCTGCAGGTTCGGCTCCGGGTTGTGTTTGGTCCACCTGGAACCGTATGGTGGGTGCGGGTATTGCAATTACTGGATCGATGCTTGCGTCCTTCTGTTTTGCCTGCTCGGCCTCGATTCGTTCGGATAACTCTGCTGACTGTAATACGAGTGCCTGCAGCTGCTGGATGTATGCGGTATTGCTGAGCTCGGTGCGACGCAGTTGCAGGTCTTCGATCTTGGCGTCGAGTTGCATAAGTTGTTCGAGCAACTCGCTGAGCAGCGAACCCTCGCTGACATTTGCAATTGCCTGATCGGACAGGCGTGCAAGACTGAATTGTGCCGCACCTGCGCCACGCAACTGCGGATGTTCGGTGGCGAGTTTGCCTTCGCTTTCGAAGTAGGCGGTCACGCCGCGGTCGGCAAAATCGAAGGCTTCCTGGATGCTGATGGTGTTGTTCTTGTTGAGGTCGGCTTCGGTACTCGTGAGCGCATCAACAAAGTAACGGCCGAAGTGGGTAGCGTTGCGTTCAACACCATTACGTGTCGCGGCGATCACAAGGTATTTTTCGGGCTGCGCGTCCTTGTCTTCGCCGATCAGTGCCTCGACCATCGCGCCGCTCGTGCTTGACGTGTTCACAAGAAAATGATTTTTGCCAGGCAGTTTGTCGAGCACGTCCTTGATATCGGCGGCACTGATATCTGGACCAGGAATATTGAATTTGTAATCGGTGCCATCGAAGCTGCCGTGGCCGATCAGGTAAATTGCGACACGATCATCGGCCGTCATCTTGGTCGTGAGTTCGCTGAAATGTGCGAGCACTTTATCGCGCGTGGCTTCTTCGCCACTGAACACAGCAACGCGGCTTGCATCAGTCATGCTGTGCGCAGCATCGACCACATCGTCGCGCTGGGAATCAAACTGCTCCTGATATTCGGGCATGCCGCCGAGACCTTCGACAACACTGATGTAAAGTTCCGCATGTGCCAGTGCAGGCAGCAGGCAAAAACTCAACAGTACCGGCCTCATGTTCATCGGTAACCCCCTATATCACGTGCCAGGTGCGGCGCAGCAACCACTCGGTGGTTTTCAGCGCAAGCAGCAGCAGGAAGAAAAATGGCGCGTCCCACAAAAACGAAATCTGTTGTTCGGTAATACCCGCGCTGGAATACGCAATCGCTGGTCCGATTTCACCCCACTGCGCGGGGGTCCAGTACTTGCCACCGGTGGCAGCGCTGATACGCTGTAGCAGCGCGCGGTTCTGGCGGATATCAAAAGTTTCCTGGCCCTGGTCGAAACGCGCAGCGGTTTGGGTTGAGCTTACGAGATCTTCACCCTTGCGCGTGATCGCTTCGATGGAGTACAGGCCATTGGACGCAGGGCTGAAACTGGATTGGTAAACGCCGGGCTGGCCAGCAACAGGCAGTAGTTCCATGTTCACAAGTTCACCTGTGTCGGAACTTGCTACGGCAGTGATCGCAACGCCCTGGTTGATTTCGTCTTCAGGATCGCGCATTTCGGCGCGTACAACGATGTCTTCGTTTTGTACTGTTGCACTCAATTCAAATGGACGGGGTGAATTGGCTACGAGATTGCGGCCAAGCTGGCGCCAGAAAGTTTCGTGACGCATGTCTTCGAGCGGCAGGCTCATCTGCCAGCGCCAGGTGCCGCCCGTGGCGAGAATATAACTCTGGCCGCGGCCGTAAGGCTGGGTGACCAGCAGTGGCTGGTTGCGGCCACCGACACTCACTTCAAGCAAGGTCGTGGCAGCAGGGCGCAACGGGCCCAGATTCTGATAGTCGGCAACTTCCGGCAGTTCGGACCACATCTGGCTGTTTTCAGTATCGCTGTCGCTGAACTTGAGCATCGGCGCGAGTTTGCCGCTGTCGGTCAGGATCACAGGGGCTTTCTGGCGGATGAACTCGGCATCCTGCAGCGACAAGTGCGAAGGCAATACTTCGCCAACCACCGATTCGCCCCAGCCGCCAAGGCCAAGACCGTTCAGGCCTGCGATCATCATCAGGCTGCCGCCGCGTTCGCTGACGAAGTCGCGGATCATGTCCTGCTGATTCTGCGTGAATTCACCAACCTGCATGCTGCCAATGATCAGTGCATCGTAGGCAAACAACACTTCGCGCATCGTGGGAAAACCGTCAGCCAGTTGCTCGGGACCATCAATGCCCTGGCGATAATATTTGTTGGGCGTGACCTTCAGCAGCGTAGACAGTTGAATGCTCGGATCGTCGCCCAGTGCGCGCTGCAGGAACTTGTATTCCCAGCGCGGCTCGCCCTCGATGTACAGAATGCGGTACTTGTCTTCGGGGACATCCACCACGGAAGCGCGGCTGTTGTTGGTCAACACACGTTCGCCGTTGATGGGGTCGAGAGTAAAGCGCAGGTCGAGCTGGCCCGGTTCCGGTACTTCGATGTCAATAAAGGCGGCGGTGGAATTCTGGTCGGCGCTGAGCTCAACTTCTTCGGTAGTTAAAAAAGTATCGCCGTCGTAAACCTTGATACGAGCCGTGCCGGCCTGATCATGGCGAATGTTGACGCGTGCGGTCAGCGTGGTGCCGGCAAGGGCTTTGGTAGGGAGTACCACTTCTTCAAGTTCGAGATCTTCGGGAATCAGTTCGCGGCCCATACCTACAGTGTGGATGGGTACGCCAAAACCGGTGATTTCGCTGAGTTCGTTCTGGGTGATAGTGCCGGTGTTGTCGGCGCCGTCGCTGATCAGGATCAGCGCGCCCAGGGAGGATGAGGTAGCCTGGCGCAATGTTTGCAAAATGGACTGGCCGAGGTTGCTGGCAGTGCCTGGTGCGGGCAGGTCGGCAAAGTTGGGCAGGGAGTCGGCGGTTTCGGCAAAACTGTAGGGCAGGATTGTGTAAGTTTCACTGAGATTGGCAAGCGCTTCGGGTGTCAGTAGTGCCTGTGCCTGGATCATACGCGTAGTGTCGCCGTCGGTCAGTGCCATGCTCGCGGAAGTATCAAGCATGATGGCAACCGCGTTTTCGCCAGGCAGCAAACGCTCATTCACCAATGCCGGCTGCCAGAGCACAAACAGTACCAGCGCCACCATTGCCAATTGCAGGGTGCCAAGAATGCCAAGCTGCCACCAGCGCAAACTTGCACGCTTCCATATCAGTGCTGAGAGGATCAGTACGGTACCGATGGCACCAAGGGTATACAGCAGCCACACGGGCCAACCGCTCGCGAGAACAAAATCGCTATCGGTAAAAGCCTGCTGTGGATATTTGAATAGAAACTCGTACATGCTTCGTTTTCGATGGCTTTTGAGGCCTCAGCGACTATCCCTGGTTGTGTGGTTTTCCTGCTATTTTTGTATGCACTTTTCTAAAAAACGGCAATGAATATAAACATGTTTATCCGCAAAATGCCAACTATCGGGACGAGGTGTGCAAGGCATTAATAAGGCTCGTTACAGCTTCCTTTTTTCTGACACGATGCATCTGTCATCAGAACGTTGACATACCCCACTCAAGAACAGCTCGCCAGTATCAAGCGTGACATGCGGGGGTGGCTGTCCCCTCCTTGCCCAGCGTGACATGCGGGAGTGGCTGTCCCCTCCTTGGCCTCCTTGACCCTATCATGAGTATTGCGCCGGATACATTAGTTAGTGAGCGCTCACTGGACAGCACGGGCTACTGATACCTGAATACTGTGCTCAATGACGAGGCCCTCGGCCTGTATATCGACCGCCAGACTTCATAGATCAAAGCCTTCAGTGCCATGGATGCCGAAATCATGTGGGGCGACACCAACAGCATCTACGTACTCGGAGGTTATCGACAGGCCGGATCTGTCATGCTGCCGCATTCGGTCGAAATCCGCGAAGGAGGCCAGGTGCCGCAGTTGTTCGAGACAACTGGCATTCCCCATGTATCACCCAAGGTGCTGGCTTTTGCGACCGCGGTGCGTGAGTGTATTCAAATTGTGTCGATACTGTTCAATAACTACAGTATGGCGATGGAGTTGCCGATTATGCCGATTTCCACTGAGAAATATCGCGCCACCGACATCGGCGGCAATTATGCTGACAGGGCAATTGCATGTCGTGGTTATAGCGAACGAATTACCGAGCAGGGCGATATTGTCGCCGCACTCAAGCATGGGATTGTTGCCACTGAGCGCGACCAGCCTGCGGTGCTGGAATTTATTATCTGCAAGGAGCTGGAAATGTCGCTGATGTATTCGAGTTGCGGAAAATAGCGGCAGGCAGCCTGAAATTTTTCACAACGGAATGTCTTCAGTTTGCTGAGAGAACTAAAGTGAACTAATCAGGCAGGAG
Source organism: uncultured Gammaproteobacteria bacterium (assembly GCA_903926285.1). Classification (GTDB taxonomy): domain Bacteria; phylum Pseudomonadota; class Gammaproteobacteria; order Pseudomonadales; family Pseudohongiellaceae; genus CAILUG01. The sequence goes on along the minus strand of CAIYIP010000224.1, from coordinate 5,114 downwards.
CGTAGTAGGTGAACTTGCGCTCGTAATCCAGAGTCATGCCAAATGGAAACTGCAGATAAGTCCAGAAGCGAACCTGTTCTGGCATTACTATTCCAGGGAACTCAGTGGCAAGGCGCAAACTCATGTTGTCGTCTGCCTCGTATCCTCGCCGCAGTTGCACATGGATCAGCATCCGCCCGTCGGTATATTCCAGACGGAAGGCTCCAGTCAGCATGCGTGCAATCTCGTGGTGAGCATAAAGTGCGTCCTTGTATTGGCCTACGTGGGTTCCGTCTGGCAGCTGGTCCTTTTCCCGGCCTTTCAGGGCGATGATCGGGAGTGTCAGTTTGCCTGGAGATGGCAGGCCGCAGCGCTCACGTATACGCGCGATTTCATCCGGCAAAAACACGCGGGCAATGTCGCCAGTCTGGTATCGCAACAGTGGTAGTGCCGCGTCGGGGTAACTCATGGAAATGGTCAGGGAGCCATATCCCGCTTCATCAGCGTCAAGGATTTCCACATAAGAGCGCAAGGGGTTGTAGACAAACAGCATCGGTTGCGGTGTGGCTGCAGGCGCGATGCCAAATAGCGCAGCAAAAAATTCGGGATTAGCCCGTGCAAGGCGGCGTAGCCGAATGGTCTCCTCGGTTTCATAGAAGAGGTTAAGGCCGAGCTCTGCCACGCCCATTGAGGAAGCAATGATGCCGGTGGCAGGATTATCGTTATCGAGGTGAAAATGGTCGGCGAGATAGTTTCTGAAATTCTCGCCAAATGTTTCCTCGCCAATCACCAGGTGTACCTTGTAGTTTTGCCAGTTGATGGTTTTTTCGCGCGCATAATCCGTGACCAGTTTCAGAAACAGCGGGTCGCCGACAAGAATAATCTGTTCGTAGAAACGCCCAAACTCAGTTGCGATGGCCACTGCCATGTCCTCACGCACACTGGTCTCGGCTACGGTCACGCTGTTCGAGGAAAAGCGCACTCCCATGGGCAGGCAATTGATCAGGAGGGTCTTTTTGCTGTCTACCTGAAAAGCATATTCCAGGCCAAGGTCAATCGCATCGCAGGCGTACTTGGCCTGTATGCGCGTCGTAAGACCATACCCGAATCTGGCGCCATGTCCTGAGCTCGTCAGCACTCCGGCCAGATTATCGAGTCCGGACGGGTGGCAAAGTTCGTTCAGCGGGTAGTGTGCAAAAGTATTGGTTTTATTGAGCGTCGGGCAGAGCGCCTGAAAGTCGGTTATTGAACGAATATCATCAGGGTTTACCCCATGACTGCTCAGGGTGGTGCGATAAGCTGGAACTTTGGCAGCCGCACGATGAAAGGCGAGGAGAACGCGCTTCTCGCCGAGGCGTAGTAATGCGTCAGCGCGTGATCTGGCCAATAAAGCGAGGCTGATACGCCTCATGATTTTCTTGTGCCAGATCATCAAGGGCCCGGTTTATAGTGTGTTCGTAAACAGGATTGAACTGAGCCGCCCGGATGGAATGTTCGAGGTAGCTGTGGGAACCATAGCAGTGAAATGCAAGAGTGGCCATGGGTATCGCGTGATCATTGTCAGCTTACTTTCTGAGGATATCTGGCACAAACTCAGGCTCAAGACCGTTGAAAAAATCCGCGCTTAGGTCCGAACGGTGGTGCAAAAGAGCTCCTTCAATCTCCGCCATCCCGATAATGTAGGGAACAACAGGCCCGTAATAATCAAGCTCTGGCCCTATGGGGGTAAAGTCAATATGGAAGCAGCGGCGCATCAATCTCAACAGCGGTTTTTCCATGGCAGCAAACCAATGTGTAATGCCCTGGAGTTTGCTGGCTTGATACATCGCTTTGTATAAGCCCCAAATTATCTCCGGCTTATGTCTACGATGTATTCCGGCGTCGCTTATGTGTGCGCGGGATCTTTGTTCGCCGTGTCTCTCAGCGTCACAATCTCCTTTGTATTCAATATTATAAAAGCCGTCATTCAAGCGGCGGCGATACGATTTGGAAATCGCGAGCCTGGAAACTTCAGCGGTGGTCATCTGGGCGCTTTTGTCAGCGAGATGCCTGAACTCCGGAAATAAATCGCAATGCTCAAATAAGGGAAAACCCTTCGCGGACGGTAACACCAGGCGCACCGTACCTATCATCACGCCGTTGTTATCAATTCCTCCGACATGGATGGAATGATTATCGTACGGGTCAATTTCCAGGTTGGTCGGGTAGTTTTCGGGAGTAAGGAAGTGGCGCTCTTTGCAATAAACCTCGTACCGCAGGGCATAACTGTCATCCAGACATGTCGGATCATCGATAACCGAGAAATCGAAATGCCATGGGCTGGGGGGGTCATTCTGGGTCAACTCATTCCGTTGTGTTGCCATTGCGGCTTCCATTTGTTTTGTATCCAGCTTAATCATTTGCAAAAAAATTTTATTATTCAATGAGCTTACATTTTATTTTGATGATCTTTTACAGCGATGATAATTACAAGTCGATATCTGAAGATGATGTCTATCGCGTGTTTCATGCGTTGAGTATTCATCCTGAATGCCGGCCGGCTATATCAGAATGAATTTGATACTAACCGCTGGGAATCGGTACCTCGAGTGCCTTCTGCGGGCTCGTCGATAATTTTTACACTCAACAATCAGCCTGCTTTCCTGTTTTGTCCCGGGCGATGATCCAATCCTCGGCATTGCTGGTGCTCCAATAGACCAGCAATCCCAATCCCAGTTCCATCACTGTCGAATTTTTTTACATACTACTTATTGGTCGAGTGAAAAAAAAATAAAAAGAATAATAAATACAATCGGTTATGTTGGCTGGCATAGTCCTTGCTAACTATTCATAGGCAAGAGAACAGAGGTAGATGGCAGGCCTGGGTTCTGAAGTAGCAAAGAAATCGAATTCATCCACTTACGGAGCATTAATATGAAATACAAGACATTAAACAAAGCAATGGCGGTAGGGATTCTTGCAATATCCTCTTCCTTTGCCATGGCAATACCTACCTTCTCTTTCACTGAGTCTGCTGGCTTCGAATTTGACGATGTGCCTATTGCATCATACGAAAACCAGATTAATGGTGTTACAACCCCCGCCCAAGACGTTTATGACACCATGACTTGGTACGATAACCCTAACAGCACTCTCAGGAGTTCATTGCTGCTTACATCATTCACCGGCGCTGTGGCGATTGATACATGGACGACTATCTCAAGGTTAACCCACTTCAACAATCCTATCCCAAGTAACCCACTACATGGCTGGGATGCTCCGCAGGATATCTTCGGACGTTTGAGAATATTAGACGGCGTGAGTGTGCGAGTAGATGATACAGATCCAATCCAAATTACCTTGGAAGAAACACTAAATGTGGCGCCTTGTGTTATTGCAAATCCAACGGGTTCTCCCCTTCCCTGTGATGATCGTTTCACATTTACCGCAATTGGCCTTGCGCCTTTGAACTTTACTGCACTTGATGGCAGCCTCTGGACTGCAAGTTTCACTTTAGCTAATTTCGTGAATTCAGCTTTTAACGGAATAGATACTGTTTATACGGCAGAATCGCAAGTCAGCAGTCTGGACGTGCAGATGATGTTGACAGAAAGGCCATCCAGTGTGCCTGAGCCTGCTACTCTTGGCATTCTCGGCCTTGGTTTGCTCGGCCTTGGCCTTGCCAAACGCCGCAAGCAGAACGCATAAGCTTGAAGTGGTTTAATGTTTGAAAAGAAAGCGGCCTACGGGCCGCTTTCTTTATGGCGTCACTTTAACGTGACACAAGCCAAATCTATCAGGCTGTTTCAGTTTTGAGATTTAATGCTTCCAGCTATTCCAATAGATGTAAGGGTAAACTCATCTCATAATTAAATCCGGCTACCCGCACAAGAAAAAGAAAGAGAAAGAAAGGCTGATGACGCTCGATCGTCATCAGTTTGTAGCGTCCAACTGCCCCGAAAGCCCATCCCTTCCTGCCCTGATTTCAGGTATCGTTGCGCCGCTGCGTTGTTACCAGCAGCCGAATCTTGCATAACGATAATCAACAAAAGGGGGTTACATGGCCGGACTGCTGTCAAAGGAACGCATTACTGCACAGCCAGGTTTCAATCGCTGGAAAGTCCCGCCTGCTTCAATTGCAATCCATCTTTGCATCGGCTCCGTGTATGCCTGGAGCATTTACAACCCTGCCCTGATTCGTGCGCTCGGTGTAGTCGCTCCAGCTGCAGGCGATTGGAGCTTGCAGAGCGTCACCTGGATTTTTTCGCTGGCAATTGTGTTTCTCGGACTTTCTGCGGCGTTCGCAGGCCGTTGGCTCGAAAAAGTGGGGCCGCGCAAAGTCGGTGTCGTTGCTGCGTTCTGCTGGGGCGGCGGTTATCTGATTGGCAGCGTAGGCATTCTGACGCATCAGTTGTGGCTCATCTACTTTGGTTATGGCGTGATTGGTGGTTGTGGCCTTGGTCTCGGTTATGTATCGCCGGTCAGCACGCTTATTCGCTGGTTCCCGGATCATCGTGGCATGGCAGCTGGCATGGCCATTATGGGTTTCGGTGGAGGTGCGATTATCGGCGCACCGCTCAAGCGTTTTCTGATGCAGCATTTTTACCAGGCGCCTGAATATCTTGGCACGGTTGATCAGGTCAGTCTCGTCACCGAGGCCGGTCGCGGTTTTGTCGAGCGTGCGGGTGAACAACTCGAAGTAGTGGTGATTGGTGCTAACGATATCGCTGGCATGATGGTGCGTGGTGCCGAAGGTGTTTATGTTGTTGGCACGGGCTCGGTGGGTGTGGCGCAAACCTTCATCGTACTAGGGCTGCTGTATTTTGTGATCATGCTGATCGCCGCGTTTTCCTACCGCATTCCGGCCGAAGGCTGGATGCCTGCAGGCTGGACGCCACCACCCGAATCGGCGGAAAAAACCAAACTGATCACTACCCACAATGTTGACATCGATGAAGCGCTCAAGACTCCCCAGTTCTATCAACTCTGGATAGTACTCTGCATGAATGTATCAGCCGGCATCGGTGTGCTCGGTGTGGCCAGTACGATGATGAGTGAAATTTTTGGTACTACGCTTCCGACGATTGTTGACGGCGTGTTTGCGGCAACCTACGTGAGCATGATTAGTGTGTTCAACATGTCGGGCCGCTTCATCT
>CAIYIP010000223.1 GCA_903926285.1 uncultured Gammaproteobacteria bacterium | reverse complement strand
TTCCGCTTATGGATTTTGTTACGGAGCGCGTTTGTCGACAACAATTTTGCCCTCCTTGATGACTACAGTTGTCTTTAACCATTCCCAATAACCTGCGTGCGGATCACCATTGATGAGAATAATGTCGGCGAGTTTGCCTGGGGCAAGTTCGCCCAGTTCGTCGCTCATCTGGATATACGATGCCGTGTTCGGTCCCATCATCTTGATCAGGTCGTGTGTCGAAAACATGACGTTGAGAATTTTTAACTCGTGATCAAGGCCCGCCAGTGGATCGTAGCCTGTGTCGGTGCAATAACCCACAAGCACACCTGAGTCCCACAATGTGCGTGCGTTCAGTGGCGCGTGTGCGGCTTCTTCACCCATGTGGAGATCGGGTACGCGCGACGTTGCGGGAATCGAATCGGGCCATGCTTCGCCGTTGCGAAACCGCGGCACATTGTCGTCTGCAAACACACCAAAAACTGGCGAACCGAATCCGACTGTACTGAGCACCTGCACCCCTTCGGATGCCATCTTGTCGGCCATTTCACGTGTCAGAAAATTTTTGTTTGTGGTGTGCACCAGGAGTTTGATTCCTGCGTCTACCGCAGCCATCGTCGATTGATGACTAACCGCGTGCACTTGCACAAATATGCCGACCTTGGCGGCCTCATCAATTATCGCGCGCAGTACCGTCATTTCCTGTTCTGTAGGGCCAGGGAAAGAAGTAAGATTAATCTCGCCCGTGAATTTAACTCCCAGGTCCGCGAGTCTGCGAACTTCGGCGCGTGCTTCGTCAGGGGTCAGATCAAGACCAACTCGGCCGGAGGGGATGATGCGTGGACCATTGATCAGGCCTTGCTCGATGTGATCACGCAGCGTGATGTTGCCATCGGCTGGGCCACCACCCGACAGTATCGTTGTATAACCGGCTTCCAGCAGTGCCTGCATTTGTGCCTTTTCGTCAGGCCCCGTGTTGATATGGCGATGCGCATCGATAAACCCGGGCATCGCAGTCATACCCAAGGCATCTATGGTGGTCCCGTTTGCCACGGGCGGTTGGCCCGCTGCAACCGAGACAATGCGGCCGCCGCGGACAACGATCGACCCGTTGGCAATCACTTCCCCGCCGGCTCCAATGATGCGGGCATTGGTAATGACGAGATCCTGCGCGCAAATAAAGCATGGCAATATGACAGTGATCAGGCACAGCAATTTGCGGATCGATCGGTTGGTAATCATGGCGGGATCTCCCGTGCGCTTGTTAGCGCAAAAAAAACAGGGCTTCCTTGCCCTTATTATTATAGTCGTTATAGGCGCGATTACTGTTCAGCGGCGGATTCTTCGGCAGGAGCATCTTCTTTGACTTCCAGACCAGAAAAATTCGCTACATCATCCACTTGATGGCCGATCTGGCGAAGTCTTGCTTCCATGATTGTTCTCGGAGTCGAGGCGCGTGGATCCATGTCGACAGCTGCGCAGGTAAATCCGCGCAACGTGCACTCTGAAGTCGTGTGGGCAATGCCGCGTTCCTTCATCAGGCTGCTCATCAGCTCATACGCTGCTTCATTGAAGACGATTGCATTGTTAGGCCGAAACGTACCGACGCCGACTGCATAGTCCACTGGCATGAGTGGTTCGATGCTCGCGCCGAACGCACCATCATTTTTCTTGCCCAGGTCGTATGCACCGAGGTCAGCGCCTTTGTCGATCAGGTATTGGATGATGGGGATGTCACCGAGGTTGCCGGCAACCATCAGCGGCGAAATACCGTAGTTGTCCTGCCAGTTCACGTCGGCACTATATTCTTCCACCAGTATCTTGATAATTTCGAGCCGGTTGCTCAGCGAGCGATCCTTATGGAAGCCATGTACCCAGCCCAGCCCTGCAGCTGCTGCCAGCGTGGTTTCGTTGTCACTGGATTTAACATGCGGATCGGCGCCATGTGCGAGCAGCAATTTCACGAGCTCAAGGTCAGCAGAGAAGGCTGCACGCATGAGCGCATTGGCGAAAACGATACGTGGTGAACCACCGCGCATGCGCGCACGCGGAGTGTTGTTCACGAGCCAGTTTGGATCGGCGCCTTTTTCAAGCATTTTTTCGATCAGGGGCAAGGGATCTTCCGTCACGACCCACGGGAAGTTCGGTGCCGTCTCCATGTTGCGGCGTTCAACTGCCCAGAACAGCGGCGTGAAACGCTGGGCATCGGCCTGGCTGACATCGCTGCCGGCATCAACAAGGTAGTCAGCAATATCGTAGTTGCCGTTGAAAATTGCCAGCCCCAGGGCATTTTTGCCGTCGGCTGCAACGGCTTTAACGTCCGCGCCGGCTTCAACAAGCACCTTGATCGCTTCCATATGGCCATCACGGGCAGCGATAAGCAGCGGTGTCAGTTCTCCGCTTGCAAAGATTACCGCGCCGACTTCTTCAGCGCGGCGCTCGCGTGGGAGGGCTCCCTCAAAGCCACGACCGGCATCGGGTGGGATATATTTTGTTTTGGCCTCAGCGTCTGCGCCGTGATCGATAAGGATCTTTGTCACCTCGGTGTGATTCTCTGCCACGGCCCACATTATGGGAGTTGTCCAGCCCCAGCTTTCCTTCGCATTCACATCTGCGCCTTTATCCAGCAGAAGTGTCACAGCTTCCGGTATTCCGGTGCGGGCAGCCAGCATCAAGGGTGTGTCGCCTGTTGCGCTGACCTGCATGTTTGGATCAGCTCCAGCGTCAAGCAGAAGCGCAAGTAATTCGGCATTCCCGTTGACAGCCGCAGAGAGTATTGGTGGCGCCCCCACGCGGTTACGTGCATTGGCGTCAGCACCGGCCTCCAGAAGAAACCGGGCCATGGTGATGTCGTTTTCGTTTACGGCCCAATGCAGCGCCGTAGCACCGTCGACCTGCGGTTCGTCCACGTTGACACCGTCCTGGACTAGTTTCCTGACAACATCCAGATCACCTTTCTGCGCGGCATCGGCCAGAGGGCCAGCCTGGCTCTGGGCGGCTGTGAACAACATCAGGCTCATCGCAAGGGTGCGTAGGCGTATTAATTGGTTTTGCATAGAGTCCCTCCGGGTAAATAAAAGTGCCAATCAGAAAAGTACAAAACTTATATTGCGCTCGTTTTGTATTGTTTTAGATCGATCAGGCCAATTTTGCTGGGTCTGGAAAAATTAATTTATGTTCGTTGTTGGTAATCTGGCATCAGATGATTTGGTTTTTTTACCACAGATTCCAGAATTGACAAAGCGATATATCACTCGTAGGATCGACGTAATTGTGAAAATCGTTTCGCTACAGTAAATACAGCATATTTCAAATTTTTGCTTTCGAAAGCAAGATAAGCTGTCGAGCAGAATCGCGCGGTATTTTTGCAAAAATATTTTTCACGGTAGGTAAGGCGCTGGATTTGCAGGCAAAAATCGAAATGCCAGATTTGGTTTTTTATAAAAACCAGTTTCAGACCATGAAGTGAAAGTGAAAGCGGGCGACCTGAAAGTGCAAGAGTAGTTTTTATCCGGGGGTAGGATTGATGCAAAAAAGAAATTCATTGATAGCCAGCTGTTTATTTTCGGGGCTCGTCACCGTCATAAATTTTTCTGCATTCGCGGCTGAGGACGAGGCCCATCTTGCAGAAGTAGAACAGTACTGTGGCGATTGCCATAATTCCGAAGATTATTCCGGCGGCCTTGACCTTGCAGGCCTGATAGGCAGTCCAATAAGCGAAAACGCACCCGACTGGGAGCGTGCAATCCGGCGTTTGCGCGCAGGTGTAATGCCGCCGCCCGGACAGGATCGCCCACCACGCCCCCAATATCTGGCCCTGACTGAGTGGCTGGAAAACCAGATCGACAAGGAGGCGGCTGTCAATCCTGGGGGCAAGATGTTGCAGCGCTTGAATCGCACCGAGTATGCGAATGCGATTCGCGATCTGCTTGGACTCGAAATTGATGTTGCCTCTTTGCTGCCGGCCGACACCTCGGCGCGTGGTTTTGACAATATCGCAGGTTCACTGACAATTTCGCCAACCTTGCTGGAGGCTTATTCAACAGCGGCTGCACGCGTGTCGAGAATCGCAGTAGGTTTTTGGCGCAGTCCGACGGAAGTGTCTTATATCGCGCCCGGCGACGCCTCGCAGAACTACCAGCTTGAGGGCATGCCCTTCGGTACCCGCGGCGGGATGGCCGTCAAGCACAACTTCCTGGCAGATGGAACCTACACCTTTCAAATCCAAAACTTTGGTGTAGGAGCCTTTTTCCCTGGTGAAACACTGGAGCTCAGCATAGACGGCGAGCGTGTGCAGACATTCACCTACGAAAACGTGGGTTTGAATGTGGGCATGGGTGGCGACCGGGATGGTGCGCTTGAGGTGACGGTTCCGGTCAAGGCGGGAAGCCGGCTCGTAGGCGCCACTTTCGTGGCAACGAACTATCGGCCACCGCTTGGTATGGTGCGCGAGTACGATCGCAAGTCGATCGAAAATGAAAAGATGCCGCAGGTGCAGTACCCGCCGGTCATCGGCCTTCTCAAGATCCTCGGACCCTTCGAGCCGTCACGGCCGCAGGACTCAGTCAGTGTGCGGAAAGTACTCACGTGTCGGCCCGCAAATGAGGATCAGTACGAGTCCTGTGCTCGTGAAATCCTGATACCGTTGGCCACGCGTGCGTTCCGGCGTCCGCTCGTGGATGTCGATATTGATG
>CAIYIP010000222.1 GCA_903926285.1 uncultured Gammaproteobacteria bacterium | reverse complement strand
GCTCAGCGACCAGCAGATTGCCGATGCCGTGACATTCATTCGCAGCTCATGGGGAAATTCAGCTCCTGCGGCAAGTGTCGAACTCGTCAGAGAAATTCGGGACGATACTGATCCCAGCCGTAATGACGACATCTATGTGCTACGCATGAAGTGATAAGCCAGGTAGTCAATTGTTTAAAACGCCGGCATTTGTCGGCGTTTTTTATTGCCTGGGTTTATTTCTACAAAAACCCTACAGATTCATGCAGCAGTTTCAGCTCCAACAGGTCTAAACTGCTAGGACCAGTTTTCATGGAGAATGCTCATGTTTACCAATCAGGCACGTTATGCCGTTTCACTCGTATGCGCCCTAAACCTTCTTCTGTTTCCCGTCGCACACGCCCAGAATCAGCTCAGCCTGGGCGAACTTCAGCCTGGACAGCTGGTGCTGAATCTGAGCGCAACAGAACAACAGGATGTTGCCCAGGACACACTCAATGCGAGCCTGATGTTCAGCACTCAGGGCAAAGACAAGGCTGCCCTGCAAAACGAAGTGAACACTACGATGCGCAAGGCACTTGATCTTCTGGAAGCCTCGACCGGAATTGAATACAACACCGCGCAATATCAGGTTTACATGTTTGATCCGGCCCAACCCTCACGTCGGGATATCAACAACCCGACATGGCGCGCACAACAGGAAGTGCAGATCAACAGTCTTGACAGTTCAGCTATGCTGGACCTAGTCGGTCAATTACAGGAAAACGGTCTGGTTATTATCAGCTTGTATTACTCACTATCTGCAGCGAAATATGAAGAAATCTCGGGCACACTGATGCTGGCTGCGCTTAAAAAATTACAGGATCGCGCTAATACCGCTGCAGGAGCGCTTTCGATGAGTGAAGCCAACCTCGTGGAAGTCAGTCTGGATGGCAGTCCCAATTTTGCTTACGGGGAACGTTTTAATGTAGGAGTTGCGAGGGCAGTTGATTCTGCAGCCATGGCGCCGCCCGTTGCTGATCCCGGTGAAACGCAGGTTTCATTGACTGTTTCCGCGCGAGCTGTTTTATCACCGTAATAAAAAAGCCCGGATAAACCGGGCTTTTTTTGCGAGCCTGGAAACTTAGAGTCCTCCACTTTTTTCAAAGAATGGCAAGCCCAGATCATCATGCATGTCCAACAGGAATTTATTGTTTTCCTGGCAAACATAATCCTGCAATTCCTGGCCTTCAATCCAGTCAATATCCCACTGCACGGCCCAGGGTGCTGAGTACGCACCTGGATCATCTATCTCGGCAACATACTGCAGCACTTCCTTATAGGGCCGGGTAAAACGCTCAATGGTATGCAACTGATCTGTGTGCATGTGGCCGTTAAAATCCAGCCAGGTTTTTTCATTGTAGCCAACGGTATCGACAACCAGAGTATCTCCTTCCCAGTGGCCCACTGAATGACCAAAGTAAGTTGGGTTTAACTCATCTGCTGGCGGATGTTCGCGTCCATCCATATGGATTTCACGCCAGACATGGCCACCGCCTTCGAAAATAATCACAATGCGGTCACGATTCTGTATGATTTCGGCAGGATAAGGAGTACCCATTGAGCGCGGGCCTCCCGGAGGCAAACAAAAACCTTCAGGATCGTATTTCACGTCGTTGGCTCGATTGTAATCGTGCATCGCCTTGGCCCAGGGCAGAAATGGCGGACGCACACCACTGTCGAAGCCTTCCATCCGGGCGGCAAAGTTGGTGATGTAGGGTAAATTCCAGACGCCGCTACCTCCGAGGTCAACTGTGCCATCCTCCATGCGAGGCGTCGGAGAACGTGGTGCATCCGCTTCTGCATCTTCTGCAGCAAAAGCCGGATTCAGCAACATTTGCATTCCTGTAAAAACTGCGGCCACAAGTGTGCACTGCAGATACTGTTGTTTTGTCTTGAACTGATTACGCATGATTTACCCCTTTGAATTTAATTTATCTTCAGTCCCATCGACCAATTGTTTTGCCGTCCGCAAACTTCGCTCCTATAAACGCACCACCGGGAGTTCCATCGCGCATCGGATTGGTTCTTATTGTCACTTCTGTGTCTGCCGGGAATGACGAGGGCCGAATGCCCTGACGACCCAATTGATTCGGGCTGCCCCATTCGAAGCTCCATTCCACGACTTCACCCTTGTCATCTTTCACATCAACCTGCACCCAGGCATGCGGATTGGTGAACTGGAATTCCTTGACGGTACCGGTTAACTCCAGAACCCTCTCACGTTCAAACATGGCGTCTGAATGATGGGCCAACGCAATCCCGGCAAACAGGGTACTGGCAACAATCAGTGCTGTGGCAACAAGTGATCTCATGGCAACTCCTCGGGATTATCCAGGCATTATTCGGGGTTTGGC
>CAIYIP010000221.1 GCA_903926285.1 uncultured Gammaproteobacteria bacterium | reverse complement strand
GAACTCCGGAGGAGCTTTAGATCGGATCCGATTCGTACCAACAATGCAGAGGATGGTCATAGACCTGTGCACACCGATGTGGCCGTCGGCAGTGTAACAGATCGGCACACACTTAATGCGGTTATACTGCTTTGGTATTTTGGCAATGCCCGAGGAACACAACTCCAATGATCCCCTTCAGCCTTGACCCCGATATCCTCAGCTGGAGCTACCTTGTGCAGTTTGTCGTGTTCGTCCCTTTGGCCATTCTGGCGCTCAAGTTGCCGGGTCAAAAGTGGTTCGAAGCAATTGACTTAAAGTGGGTGCCAACAAAACAGATCGCGCAATGGACTGGCATCTGGCTCGCATGCTGGACGACGGCTCTGCTGCTTTACTGGCAACTTCCTGTACCGGCTGATCCATTTTTACAGGCGGTTAATGGGACTCGGCATCAAGGCGTTGCACTTGCATCGATACTGTTGGCACCAATGTTTGAGGAAATCATCTTCAGGGGTTGTGGCTTCCGCCTCTGGCGCCATACAGGATTAGGACTGCATGGAACCTTGTTGCTGACCAGCGTGTTGTTCATGCTGATGCACATTCATCAGTACAGCTGGTTTGTGCTGATGTTGATATTTTTCTTTGGCGTGTTGCTTGGCCTTGCGAGAGAGAAGACAGGATCTCTGCTGATACCGCTTCTCCTGCACACGTTGAATAATGTCTTTGCGGTTGTGCTGATAATCTGGCTCGGAATAGCTCGTTAAAATTTCTTTCAATTCCTCTGTTCGCCTCACACTATCCAGTACATCGCGGCCCCGGCCACCAGTGTGCAAACAATAAAATACGGAAACGCCATCCACACCATACGTCCGTATCCAAGCCTGATACGCGGCGCAATCGCGGACATCAACAGGAAAAGAAAGGCCGCTTGGCCATTAGGCGTGGACATGCTGGGAATACCAGTACCCATTACCACTGCAACTGACTGCGCATCAAACAGTGCACGTGTCATTTCTCCTGCATCCAGTGCTGTCTTGAGCTGGTCCATATAGATCGTGGCAACAAAAACGTTGTCGCTGATTGCTGAAAGGAAACCATTTGTGAGGAACACCATGAAAATTTGCTGCTGACCATCGAGAGTCAGCACCCATTCCATTACCGGCTCAAACATTTCCTGGGTATCGATCATCGCTACAATCACATAGAACACCACCAACAGAGACGCAAAAGGCAATCCTGGTGCAAATGCTTCAGCTATACGGTGTTCATCTGTAACACCTGTCATTGACGTAGCCAGTATTATCACCGCCAGACCAATCAAACCTATTTCTGCAAGATGTAATGCAAGCGCAGCCACCATCAGCACCGCGATAATAGCCTGCATGATCAGGGTGAATCTGTCCGTTCTCGTAGTGGCTTGCCGTAATTTCAGGTCTTCATCCGCAAGAATCTGGCGGACATTTACTGGAATTTCAGCGCCATAACCAAACCAGCGGAATTTTTCCAGGATCAGACAAGTCAGAAAACCCGCAACAAGTGTTGGTAACGTTGCAGGAGAAACCATGCGAAGAAAGGTCATGAAATCCCAGCCGGCTTGACTGCCAATCACAATATTCTCCGGCTCACCAACCAACGTGCACACACCTCCTATGACAG
>CAIYIP010000220.1 GCA_903926285.1 uncultured Gammaproteobacteria bacterium | reverse complement strand
TCATGTTCTGATTTCTCAAATGAATTAGCAATTTTTTGAAGCCTTTTCATAGTATAATCATCACATTGAATCTTGTTAGATTCAATAATACTTTTGAGACTTTTTAATTCGCCTCTTAGCCGGCGCTATTGCCGGACTGGCAGTGGTTGCCCTGTTATGCCTGCCCTTTCTGAGTAACTGGATCCGCATCGCCATACTCCAATCCCAGGTGGAAACCTTGCGCGTGGAGTCGACTGAGGCGCGCCGCAGCCAGACCGCCGTTTATGAAATGGAGGAGCAGTGGGGCGCAGTGCTCGAATATCCGCGTCAGGATGTTGGTCAGATTCTGCTGTCATTAAATGGGCTGATAGAAAATTCACTGTCCTCTTTTGCCCTCGACAAGGGCGCGGTTGACATCGTCGGCTTCGCCCAGGATCCGGCTGTGTTGATAGAGCAACTGGCCGAACGGGAAGAGTTTTATGATGTTGGCCAAAGCCGCAGCAGTTCCAGTGGCAACAGCGAACTGATGGGCGATCGTTTTGGCATTCGCATGAGTGTCAGCGGCATCGATTTTCCCGGCTATGAAGCCAAGTATCCCGTGGCAGAAGACTAGGATGTTTTCACTTTGATAAGACGTACGCAAAATCTGGCGATACTGGCAGGCATCATTTTTGTGCTGTTGCTTACGTTGCGCATCGTGCCGATGCTGTATAACTATTACCAGCAGGGTAAGGAAGACATAGCTTTATTGCAGGAGCGCCGCGACCGCTACGAACAACTGATCACTGATGTCGACCGCTGGCAAGAAAACGAAATGCTTAAGCAGGCTGAAATTGCCGATCTCGAAAGCTGGATCTTTGCCGGCGCCAACCCGAATCTTGTTGGCAGCAGCGTGCAGCGCTCCTTGCGTCAGGCAGTCGAGCAATCGAATGTCGCGATTCGCGAGATGAGTGTTGCTGAGTACCACGATATTGATAACTGGCTGATGGTCTCGCAGCAAATGGACTTTTCCCTCGATCAAGCCAGCATCCTGCCGTTTTTAATTGCGCTGCAGGAATTGCGGCCGCGGCTGCATGTCAGCGCCTTCAGTCTGACGCGTAACCGCCGCCAATACACAGGTACCATCACCGTAGTAGGTTTTAGTCGTGCTGAACGCGAGCAATAACACAAGCCAGGCCATGCAGCAGCCCGCTCTGACACTGGCAGTATTCAGCCAGTTGCTCGAGCCAGCGGGGCTCGCACCTGCGCAGGATTTCAGTACCAGCACACAACTGGTTTATGCCCAGATGCCAAGCATCGAGTACCGTGCGAAAGTGCGCTTCATTGTTGGCGACCAGCTTAGCTTCCGTGCAGGTACTCCGGAAGAAGTAGCACGCCTGATTAAATACTGGCGTGCGGAACTGTCGCCGCAAATTTCTGATGACGAAGACAGATTTTCCGGCTTTCACGAGGATGAAGATTTTTCGGACATGGATTCCGAAGCGCCGATCATTCGCCTCGTCAACCATCTGTTTGCGCGCGCACTGGATTTGAATGCGAGCGACATTCACTTTGAGCCCAACGAAAATTATCTGGAAGTACGCTGCCGCGTCGATGGCATCATGACGCGTGTTGAGCGTTTGCCGGTGAAAATCCAGTCTGCGGTTGCGTCGCGTTTAAAACTCATGGCGCGGCTCGACATCGGCGAAAAACGCCTGCCTCAGGATGGCCGCATCGATTACAAGATTGGTGGGCGCGATCTCGACATGCGTGTTTCAACATTGCCCGGAGTGCTTGGCGAATCCATCGTGTTGAGGATTCTTGATCGTAACGATCTCTCGATAGACCTTGCGGACCTCGGTATGCCGGAACAAGTTTTGCGTGATTACTCGCGTGTCATCACGCAGCCGCATGGCCTAATCCTCATCACGGGTCCAACCGGTAGCGGCAAGACCACTACGCTTTACGGCACGCTCGAAAAAATTCACAATGAAAAACAAAAGATCATCACAGTTGAAGATCCCGTCGAATACCAGCTTGGCGGTATAACCCAGATTCAGGTTAACTCCAATATTGGTTTGAGCTTTGCGTCCGGTCTGCGTTCGATTGTGCGCCAGGATCCTGACATTCTCATGATTGGCGAGATCCGCGACCATGAAACCGCCGAGATTGCGATTGAATCAGCGCTCACGGGCCATCTGGTATTTTCAACCCTGCACACCAACGATGCCGCAGGCGCCGTAACCCGCATGCAGGACATGGGCGTGGAAAGTTATCTGATCAGCTCCAGCCTGCTCGCAATTCAGGCACAACGCCTCGTCAGGCGTGTGTGCTCCGGCTGCGTGCAGGAAGGGCCAATGACCGCTGATGAAGCGCTGGTGCTGAACGTAGATAAGGCACACTTTCCAGTGTTGAAACGCGGCACAGGCTGCGAACGCTGCGGCGATACGGGCTATCGTGGTCGCGTCGGCTTATATGAACTCATGTTGTTGTCGGATGAAATTCGCCATTTGATTACGAGTGGTGCCGATGCCAACGTCATCCGCAAACAAGCGATTGCTGAAGGCATGCGCACCCTGCGCGAAGATGCGCTCGAAAAACTGAGCCAGGGCACCACTACACCCGAAGAAGTGGTGAGGGTAACCCGCGCGATATGAGTGTTATCTATTACGAATATCAGGCCTGCGATGCGCTCGGTAACATGACCACTGGTCAGCTCAGTGCAGAGTCGGAGCGCGAAGTGGTTGCGCAATTGCAGGCGCGCAAGCTTGTGCCAATACGCGTCAAGCCAGCGTCGCGGCAGATCCAGAGCAAGCGTGGTTCGCGCATCAAGAATAGCGATCTTGTCGACTTCACCAATGGCCTTTGCACACTCGTAGAGGCCAAAGTGCCAATCGACAAGGCGCTGTCATTGCTCGAAGGGATTACCGAAAAAGAACACATGAAACGACTCGTGCTCGAAATACGGCGCGATGTCAAAGAAGGCAAAAGCCTCGCGGACGCAATGGAAATGCGCCCCGAAATTTTTTCCAGGTTGTATATCAATATCGTAAGAGCCGGCGAAACCGGTGGCATTCTGGACCAGTTGTTGCCGGATCTTGCAGGTTTTCTGGAAACTGCGGAAGAAACGAAGAAGCAGATTATTTCCGCGATGATGTATCCGATGGTGCTGCTGGTTGTGGGCATCATGTCAGTGACCTTACTACTGGTGTTTGTGGTGCCGCAATTCACGGCTATGTTTGAAGATGTGGGTACGGAAATCCCAGCTTCAGCACAGTTTCTGTTGAGTCTCAGCAGCGGCATCAAAAATTATGGTTGGCTGGTTGTGCCCTTGGTTGCGGGTATCATCTACTGGTGGCGTTGGCTTAATGCCGATCCTGCGCGCAAACGCGCAAAAGATGCCAGGCTGCTTAAGGTGCCGTTGTTGGGTTCGGTATTGCTGTACAAGGATGTGGCGATCTTTACCCGCACGCTGGGCGCGTTGCTTGGTGCGGGCATTCCGCTGATCCGCGGTCTGCGTGTGGCACGCGAAGTGATTGCGAACGAAGAGTTGATCTACCATTTACAGCAGGTTGAAGAAGATGTGCGTGGCGGCGCAGGCCTGGGCGCCTCACTTGGCCGCACCCGTAAATTTCCGGTGCTTTTGTATCAGCTGGTAACCGTTGGTGAAGAATCGGGCCGCACGGGGAGCATTCTGCAAAAGCTCGCCAAAACCTTCGATACGTATGTCAGGGATGAGATGTCACGACTTGTCAGCGCTTTGCAACCAGCCTTGATTGTCCTGCTGGGTATAGCGGTGGGTGGCATTATCATGATCATGCTGTCGGCTGTATTCAGCATGAATACTGTGGATTTCTAGTTGGAGCACGCTTGTGAGTTCAGTTGTGAATCATATTGAGAATTATGCAATGAAAAACCCGCTTCATCATAAAGCCGGAACAGCCAGCGGTCGTTTGCTTGTGCTTGCTGCTGTGTCCTTGCTACTGGGTTCGTGTGCATCGCTGATGAATAGAGATGCGGACTCGGCCGCGCCAGCATTACCCGCGGCTACTGCACCAGTGCCAGCAACTACGCCTGACACAGCAAGCAACGATATCGGCTTACCCGAAGACACTACGGATAACTCGGCTCTTGCCGACGCCATCAGCCGAGATGGCAGGATTATCCAGCTTGGCAGTTTTGTTGAAAGCGTGCCACAAGTGCAGCCGCCCGAAAACAATGTGGTGGAGCTGAACTATGAGCAGGAAGATTTGCGTGTTGTATTTGAGGAGCTTGGCAATGCGCTCAACCTCAATATGGTCATTGACCCGACCATAGACAACAAGGTCAGCATACGCACCGCAGCAAATAATCCTTTGCGCTATGAAGATATCTGGCCGCTTATGCGTATGCTTGCGCGCAACGCAGCCGTGACGATTGAGCAGGCGGGCAACGTGTACCGCTTTACGCGCAATGGTTCTTTCATTCCGACAGAAATTGTATTGCCAGGCGGCCTCGGTGCCGCGAGTTCTTCCGAAGTGTTGCAAGTAACGCCACTCACGTATATTTCAATCGAAGCTGCGGAAACAGTGCTGAATCCTCTGCTGGAACCAGCGGGCTCCATTATCCGTCTGGGGCCGGCTAATCTTCTGGGTGTCATCGGCTCTCCGCAACAACTCGAACGCATCAACGCGCTACTGGCGGTTTTAGACGACGACCCATTCCAGAACCAGGGTATACAGCTGTACCAGTTGCAGAATTCCAAGGCATTGGAAGTTGCAGAAGAATTGACGAGTGTGCTCCAGCTTATTGAAGGTGAGCAGACCTCCTATCAGGTGCTCGGCCTCGATCGCATCAATGCCGTCATGGTGCTTGCGCCTGCCACTCGTGGCTTTGCCGAAGTAACAAACTGGGTACGCATTCTGGATGCTGCGAGCCAGGAGCAAGTGGAGCAGCTCTTCGTATACAAGGTGAAAAATCTCAATGCAGTAACCCTGGCCGAAACGCTTACCAATGTGTTTGGCGCAGAAGATGAAGAAGCGCAACAGCAGGCTGCGCGCGAAGCTCAGAACCAGCCAGGGAATCTTTTTAGTCCGGCAGTACCCGATGCAGTGCCGTTCCAACTGTTCCAGGTTGAGCCGGCTACTGCAGCGCAAACCGAGCCGGGGCTGGAGTCTTCTGCCGTGTCAGCCAATATTTCTGTCGCAATAGTCGCCGACGAAGACACCAACAGTTTATTGATACGCGCGGCGCCAAGGGAATACCGCCAGCTGCTGATGACGATAAACACGCTGGATAAAGCGCCGGCGCAGGTATTGATCAATGCCGTGATAGGCCAGGCGACACTGACCGATAGTACCCAGTTTGGTATTGACTGGACGCGAGTCTCAAGCAATCTGGCTGCAGGGCCGGCGCGGATCACCTCGCGGTTTCTGCCAGCGATTCCCACGAGTTCTGCAGGGGTGCCCTCAACAGGTAGTGGGCTCGTTTTTACCAAGACATTCATGGATGGCTCGGCAATCATAGATGCAACACTTAACGCCATCGCAGTTGATAACGATGTGCGGCTCCTCGCGCGTCCGACCATTCTTGCAACCAAAAACCAGGAAGGCGAAAACAAAGTGGGCCAGGCGGTTCCGGT
>CAIYIP010000219.1 GCA_903926285.1 uncultured Gammaproteobacteria bacterium | reverse complement strand
CCATGTTGAAATCGTCGACCGCCACGATCATGAAAATGTCGAGGTCGTATTCGCGCCCATAAACTTCTTCATCCCAGCGCATGGCTTTCTTGAGCGACACCATCGCGAAATCACACTTGTCGAGATCCTTGGCTTCGACAAAAATCTGCAGGCTGATGTTGCGTCCGCTGCACGTTGTGAATGTATCGGTGACGGCCTTGAGATTGCCGGCTACCAGCGCAAACAGGTAACAGGGTTTGAGGAACGGATCTTTCCATGTTGCAAAATGACGGCCATCAGAGAGGTCGCCACTGCCGATTTTATTGCCGTTTGACAACAGCACTGGATAGAGGGTTTTGTCGGCTTCGATGCGCGTAATAAAACTCGACAACACATCAGGTCGATCGAGGTAATACGTAATCTTGCGAAAACCTTCCGCCTCGCACTGCGTACAGAACATCGTCTTGGATTTGTAGAGGCCTTCGAGTGAAGTATTTTCCTGGGGCTTTATGCGCGTAAGACATTCGAGCGTGAACGCTGCGGGTACACCTGGCAGCGTCAGCGATTCTGCATCGATGATGTAACTGCTGGAATTAAGTACTCGTCCATCCAGTTTGACTTCCTGCAGTTCAAGGTGTTTGCCATGCAGTACCAGCGGGGCATCAGATGTAGCGGCTTGCGGATTGCGCCGCATCACCAGGCGCGCTTGCACCAGAGTGTGGTCTTCATGCAGCGAAAATTCGAGCTGGGTTGCGTCAATAAAATAATCCGGTACTTGATAGTCGCGCAGATATACGGTGTTGCCTTGCGATTCTTTCATGTTGCACCTCTGTGCGGCCTAGGGGCGGTGAATTCCAGCTCGTACCCTGTGTATTTCCTGATGTTGATAACACCGGTGTCCAGTATCAGATATTGGCCTTTGATGCCGAGTAGTCGGCCGGATATTTCAGTTTGTTTGTCGAGATCGAGTGAGCTTATTTTTTCGGGATAACGCAATACGGGATACGAAATTACCAGCGGGTCGATGCCGGTTAGAACACTTATTGCGTGTATGCCGAACTTGTCTTGCAGATCCTGCAGTTCTGTCTTGCATACGAGCAGCAGGCGATCACGTTCACTTGCGAGTTCCACAATTTGCTGTTGGCCGCTAAGCATGCCGCGCCAATTGGTGCGATCGGTGACATGCTGCTTGAACATCACCTCGCAGAATCCAGCTTGCTGGCGCGTGCGTACACGAATTACTGCTACCGCCTGGGTCGCTCCCTGATCGAGCCAGCGCAACGGCAATTGGGATGCGCGCGTAATGCCAACTTTTAGACCGGACGAATTGGCAAAATACACAATGTGGTCCTGCATGCAGAAATGATCACCCCAGACGGGTTCGCGGCAGGTGCCTGAATCGTAGTGGCAACGTTCTGGCGACATAACACAGGTGTCGCACCCCGCAAGTTTTTGAAAACAGGGATAGCAGTAACCCTGGTTAAAACTTGTCTTGGTGTTGCGGCCGCAATTAATGCAGGTGATATTGCCGGTATAACGCAGGCTGATCTGCTGGTCGAGCAAGGGGTTGAGCGCAACTGTTTGGGCTCCCAGCGGCAGCAAATAACTCACGGGGGAATCGAAGCGGGCTTCGAGTTTTCGCACTTGTCCAGTAATTTGCATAGAGTTCAGGCGTCGCCGCAATGCTGGGGTTCGACTTTGGTGGTGTCGACATAGGCCACGCGTTCTGTTTCGGGCAAGTGGTGTTGGTCGTAGGCAATGACGGCTTGCAGGCACAGTTCTACTTGCTCTGCAGCGAGGCGCTCACCATTCGGCCACTTGCCCAGTTCAACAGCTGTTTTCAGATTCTGATGAATTTCGGGAGTCAGCTTTGCAAGCAGGTCCTGCCAGTTTTGCGGTTTTTCAATCACGAGGTGGCTCCGTTGAAGGTAGTGCACGTCTGATGCGGCGGATCGTGGCGGTGATTGCGCCGTACAAAATGCCGGCCAGAAAGCCGCCCACGTGGGCAGCATTAGCAATCATGCTTAAGCCGAGCATGGTCATGATCACCAGACTCAGTAGCATAAAAATAATCAGCGAGCCTGGCAGCCCCATTTCTGTGCGCGGATCAAATAACTGCCACATCCAGATATAGGCAAAGAGGCCATAAACGACTCCGGACATGCCACCAAAATTATTGCCGCCACCATAGAGATACTGAATCGTGTTGGAGATCAGGCCAAGCACGATAACCGTCATGAGCATGGTCAGCGTCGACTGGAATTTTTCGATGCGGCTGCCAAGCTCCCATAACCACATCATGTTGAAGGCGAGATGGATGAGTCCACCATGGAGCAGAATCGGCGACAGCATCTTGAAAAATTGCACTACGCTGAAATTCTGCAGTACGCGTTCCAGCACAATAGTGCGCGTGCCATAACTAAAATCCGGATATAACAACTGCCAGGTCAAGTCGGTAGGCCTGTCGAGCGGCGCAAGAAAGAGCAGCGCAATGCAGACAAGGGCCAGGATCAGCGTAAACGGTGCCTTGAGAAAGGCACGCAACAGACCGTTGGTAAATTCACCTGTGCTAAACAGGTCAGAGGCGCTGGTGTTGTCATCAGCAGCTGGTTTGACTGCGCCTTGCTGCCAATCCTTGAATAGCTGGAGAGCACTCACAGCATGTTTGGGATCGGCAATCAGTAGTAGTTGCTGATCGCCGTGTTCCTGAAGGCGATGGGCAATTCTCCGCTGCCAGAGCAAATGGCTGAATTCGGACAGGTCGGTCGTACGGCTGACAGACAACAGGTTGAACATGGTGTTTTACTACCCCTTCCCTGGCCGCAGCGACCAGCCGAGTTTGCTGCGGCAGGTTGCGTAATAGTCATAATCGATGGGATGCAGCAAATGCAATTCCTGACTTTTGCGCCTGATGGTAACAATATCACCCGCTGTTGACGTGTATTGAACGGAGCCATCACAACTGATCTGCGGGGAGGTGTGATGACGTTCACCCACCACGATCGTCACTTCACTGCCACTGTCGATAACGATAGGCCTGCTGCTCAGGCTATGCGGATACATCGGCACCAGTACCATCGCATCGAGCTTGGGATGCATGATGGGTCCGCCGGCTGACATCGAATAGGCAGTGGAACCGGTTGGTGTTGCCACGATCAGTCCGTCGGATGCCTGGTGGTAGACAAACAGACCATCGATATACAGTTCAAACTCAATCATCTGTGCCGCAATACCCGGATGCAACACCACGTCATTCATCGCTGAACCGAGGACTTTTTCGCTCCCTTCATGCGGAATGCTGACTTCGAGCAGAAAGCGCGATTCGACCTTGTATTGGCCATCGAGAATCGGGCCGAGTGCTTGTTCGATTTCTTCGGGCAGGATGTCTGTGAGAAAACCGAGACGGCCACGGTTGATGCCGACAACGGGAATGTTCTGCTCGGCAAGCTGCGCTGCTGCCTTCAGCATGCTGCCATCACCGCCAACCACGATAACAAGCTTGCAGAACTGGCCCATTTTTTCAGGTGAACATACTTCAAAGGCGTGCTCACCAAGCAAGGATGACATCGCTTCGTCAACAATGATTTTGATATAGCTGTGCTGCTGCAGGAAAACAGTCAACGCAAGCAGGGAATCGATAATGCTGCGATTATCGTGTCTGCCGATGATGCCAATGGTGGAGAACTGCTGCATGTAACAAGCCTGCAAAAATAAAGGGCGAGTATATCATGCAGCGCCCCTGCTCCTGGCTTAGTTACGGGATTCCAGAAACTCCACCACCTGATCGGGAAAATCGGTAAAGACCCCGTCTATGCCCACGGTGAAGCAGAAAATATCCAGCAGCTGCGCAAAGCTAGCGGCGTAAGCTGGAAGCTGTCCCGGATCGCTGCGGAATGTGTAGGCATGTACCTGTAATCCGGCGGCATGGGCATCGCGTAGCAGTGGCTTGAGTTCAAGCGCGCCTGCCTGTGAAGCGGGCTCTACCAACATATCAAGGCCCGGGCCTATGCCGTCCACGATGCGGGTCAAAGTTTGGAGGCCTTCCGGCGTATGCATCCAGCTGTAATCGTAAGGCTGCCAGTTACCGTCCTGATTCAGCGCATAAGTTTCAAGCCATGAGTTGTCTGCGATCAGTTGGACCAAACGAAGATCCATGCCCAGCGCAGGCATCAGCTCATCATGTACCCTCACGAGTTCGGCATAGTCAAAGGATTGCAGAAATATCGGAGCTTCGCGATTCGAGTAGCCGTAGGATTTTAGTACCTGCAACACTGCCGAAGCGATGTCTTTATTATGCTGATGATGAAACCAGGGGGATTTCAGCTCCGGATAAATGCCGACGTTTTTTCCTGTGCTATGGTTCATACCCTGGATCAGCTCAAGCTCTTGCTGCAGTGTGTGTATACCAAAGCTGGAAGTCATCACAGGGAATCTGCCATAGTAGTTGGCAACAGGCACACCATTCACCAGCCTGAAACCTTCCGATACCTGCAGTAGCCGTAATTCTGCGAGGGCGAAATCGATTACATAATAACTGCCGTCTTCACGCGCCCGTCCGGGAAAACGCGTGGCGACGTCAGTCGTGCGTTGCAGTGTCAGGTCATGAAAGATCACGAGCTGGTCATCCTGTGTCATGACAACATCCTGCTCGATGAAATCTGCACCTTGGGCGAAGGCAAGGACTTTGGCTTCCAGTGTGTGTTCGGGCAGATAGCCGCTGGCACCGCGGTGTGCGATGACCAATTTGTCGATGTTTTGCGCCATTACGATGTGGGTCCAGCATTGCAGTAATAGCAACGCCAAGTAGATGAGTTTGTGCATGTATGGCTCCGGATAGTTAGAGCGAGCACTTTATCCGTGGCGTGGTAGGAAAAGATTAAGAAATGAGCGTTGTTGGCGCCAGGGTTAGCGTGGGTCATCTAGAATCTTAGCCGAGAAAAAACATTAGGTTATTGCCATATTTTATTGAATCAGCTAAAAAAACCTCGATTACCCTGCAAACCGCCACCATGAATTGCGAGGATTCTGGAGTCGTCCGGAAAGTAGCTGGATGTTACAAGCTTGTTTAATGCCTGGAATAATTTTCCGGAATAAACGGGTTCCAAGGGTATGTTGCTAGCTTTAGAGAAATTATTAATAAAAGTCGATAAGTCACTGTTAACCCTAGCATAACCCCCTCCATGAAATTCATCCAGTACCGTCCATGGGGCTGTAGGATAGAGATTATGTTGCAGGAGCAAATTGGCGATTTCGGCCTGGAGGTAACCGGTTCCTTTCAGGACCTGGATGCCGATAACCGGCACTGTGGTGCTGGTTATCAACCCGGTCATGGTAGTACCGGTGCCGCAGGCAAGTGCTATGTGAGTAAAGGTCGAGTCAACTCCATGCGGCAGTAATTCCTGGCAGCCACGAATGCCGGCGCGATTGGCACCTCCTTCCGGAATTAGAAAGAAGTCGCCGAATTGCTGCCTTAGACCTGCGATAAATTCAGGGGTGTTCTTGTTCTGGTATTCAGTGCGCGACACAAAATGCAACTGCATGCCTTGGGTAATTACATCCTTCAGACACGCGCTGGTCGCGGCCTCTGGTTCGCCCCTCACAATGCCGATAGTGGAAAAACCAAAACGTTGGCCTGCAGCAGCGAGCGCATGTAAATGGTTGGACCAGACCCCGCCAAAACTCAACAAGCACGTATGCCCCAGGCGCTTAGCTTCCAGCAGGTTGTATTTAAGCTTGAAGAATTTGTTGCCCGACAACAGTGGATCAACAAGATCGGCACGCAATACTGACAGCTGCACTTTGTGCTGTGACAGCCACCCGCTTGTGATGGCCTGTATTGGCAGATCTTGTGTTGGAAACTGGAGGGTGGTCATGCATGCGGCTCAACGATTGAATATTGATTGTCGCATGGCATGGGCGTGACGGTTTAGTAACTTGAGAGGGT